>CAUQPD010000028.1:0-21862 GCA_963519935.1 uncultured Streptococcus sp. | reverse complement strand
GAGGAGTTTCTGCAATTTAGAAATGAATTGCAAATAGAAATATTAAAAAAGAAAGAGAGTTTCGATGAAAATTAATAAAAAATACCTAGCTGGTTCTGCGGCAGCTTTAATTTTAAGTGTTTGTTCTTACGAGTTGGGACTGTATCAAGCCAGAACAGTCAAAGAAAATAATCGTGTTTCCTATATAGATGGAAAACAGGCTGCGCAAAAAACAGAGAATCTGACTCCTGATGAGGTTAGCAAGAAAGAAGGCATCAATGCGGAGCAAATCGTCATCAAGATAACAGACCAAGGATATGTTACTTCGCACGGCGACCACTATCATTACTATAATGGCAAGGTCCCTTATGACGCTATCATCAGTGAAGAGTTGCTGATGAATGATCCAAACTACCAGCTCAAGG
The DNA here is from genome assembly GCA_963519935.1 of uncultured Streptococcus sp. Taxonomy (GTDB): domain Bacteria; phylum Bacillota; class Bacilli; order Lactobacillales; family Streptococcaceae; genus Streptococcus. The sequence goes on along the minus strand of CAUQPD010000028.1, from coordinate 21,458 downwards.
ACGAGGATATTGTCAGTGAAATCAAGGGCGGTTATGTGATCAAGGTAGATGGAAAATACTATGTTTACCTTAAGGACGCATCCCATGCGGATAATGTCCGTACGAAAGAAGAAATCAATCGGCAAAAACAAGAACATAGTCAGCATCGTGAAAGAGGGACTTCAGCAAACGATGGTGCAGTAGCCTTGGCACGTTCACAGGGACGCTACACCACAGATGATGGTTACATCTTTAATGCATCCGATATCATTGAAGATACTGGTGATGCTTATATCGTTCCTCATGGCGACCATTACCATTACATTCCCAAGAGCGAGTTATCAGCCAGCGAATTGGCTGCAGCAGAAGCCTTTCTATCTGGTAGAAGTGGCCAATCAAATACGCCTACTTATCGCCGTACCAATAACAACAGTGCTAGCAGCGATGTAGATAGATGGACTCCATCCTATAATAATCAAGGCAACAGCTATACGAACACGAACACAGCTAACAACAGTAGCGACGATAACCAAGCAAGTCAGAGTGATGAGGATATTGATAGCCTTCTGAAACAACTTTACGCCTTGCCGCTCAGCCAACGACACGTAGAATCTGATGGTCTTGTCTTCGACCCAGCACAGATTACAAGTCGAACAGCTAGAGGAGTTGCTGTGCCTCATGGGAACCATTACCATTTCATCCCTTATTCACAGATGTCTGAATTGGAAGAACGAATCGCTCGTATTATTCCTCTACAGTACAGTTCGAACCATAGGGTGCCGGATTCAAGACCAGAACAACCAAGTCCACAACCGACTCCGGAACCTAGTCCAAGCCCGCAACCTGCACCAACTCCTCAACCAACTCCAAGAAATCCAATTGACGAAAAATTAGTTAAACAGGCTATTCGAAAAGTAGCTGACGGCTATGTCTTTGAGGAGAATGGAACCTCACGTTATATTCCTGCCAAGAAGCTTTCAGCAGAAACAGCAGCAGCAATTGATAGTAAACTAGCCAAGCAAGAAAGTTTGTCTCATAAACTCGGAGCTAAGAAAACCAATCTCCCATCTGATGATCGAGGATTTTACAATAAGGCTTATGATTTACTAGCAAGAATTCATCAGGACTTACTTGATAATAAAGGGCGCCAAGCTGATTTTGACGCTTTGGATAAACTGTTGGAACGTTTAAATGATGAAAGCAGTGATAAAGTCAAGTTGGTGGATGATATCTTGGCCTTTCTAGCACCGATTCGTCATCCAGAACGTCTAGGAAAACCAAATGCGCAAATAGCTTACACAGATGATGAGATTCAGGTAGCCAAGTTGGCAGGCAAGTATACAACAGAAGATGGCTATATCTTTGATCCACGTGATATCACCAGTGATGAGGGGGATGCCTATGTAACTCCACATATGACCCACAGCCATTGGATTAAGAAAGATAGTTTGTCTGAAGCCGAAAGAGCGGCAGCCCAGGCTTATGCTAAAGAGAAAGGTTTGACTCCTCCTTCAACAGACCATCAGAATCCAGGAAATACGGAGGCTAAAGGAGCAGAAGCTATCTACAACCGCGTGAAAGCAGCTAAGAAGGTGCCGCTTGATCGTATGCCTTACAATCTCCAACATACCGTGGAAGTTAAAAACGGTAGTTTAATCATTCCTCATTATGATCATTACCATAACATCAAATTTGAGTGGTTTGACGAAGGACTTTATGAGGCACCTAAGGGGTATACTCTTGAGGATCTCTTTGCGACTGTCAAGTACTATGTCGAACATCCAAACGAACGTCCGCATTCAGATAGTGGTTGGGGCAATGCAAGTGACCATGTTCAAAGAAACCAAAATGGTCAAGCTGATACCAATCAAACGGAAAAACCATCAGAGGAGAAACCTCGGACAGACAAACCTGAGGAAGAAAAGCCACGCGAAGAGAAGCCTCAAAGTGAGAAACCAGAATCTCCAAAACCAACTGAGGAGCCGGAAGAAGAATCACCAGAGGAACCAGAAGAACCTCAGGTCGAGACTGAAAAGGTTGAAGCGAAGTTGAGAGAGGCTGAAGAGCTACTTGCAAAGATCCAAGACCCCATTATCAAGTCCAATGCCAAAGAAACTCTCACTGGCTTAAAAAATAACCTGCTATTTGGTGCTCAGGATAACAATACCATTATGGCTGAAGCTGAAAAGTTGTTGGCTTTATTAAAGGAGAGCAAGTAAAGGTAGCAGTATTTTCTAGCTCCTAAAAACAGGATAGGAGAACTAGAAAAGTTAAAATCGAAAATGAGAACAGAATGTAAGTTCTAGTTCTCATTTTTTTCATGAAAATGTGCAAAATATCTTGACATATAGTGTAAATAAAGATAAACTATTTACTAGTTAATTAAATGGTTAAATACCAGTTAAGGAGTAATGATGAAAAAAAGAACATTTCTATTATTAATGGCAAGTTTGCTGGTTCTTGTCTTAGGAGCATGTAGCCAAAAAGAAAAACAAGAAGCAAAAGGGATGAAGATTGTAACAAGTTTTTACCCAATCTATGCCATGGTCAAAGAGGTATCAGGGGACTTGAATGATGTTCGGATGATTCAGTCAAGTAGTGGGATTCACTCCTTTGAACCGTCAGCTAATGACATTGCTGCTATTTATGACGCGGATGTCTTTGTCTACCATTCTCATACGCTCGAATCTTGGGCTGGAAGTCTAGATCCTAACTTGAAAAACTCAAAAGTTAAAGTTTTAGAAGCTTCTGAAGGAATGACCTTGGAACGTGTACCGGGCTTAGAAGATGTAGAAGCTGGTGACGGCATCGATGAAAAAACACTCTATGACCCTCACACTTGGTTAGATCCAGAAAAAGCAGGTGAAGAAGCTCAGATTATCGCTGACAAACTTTCGGAGATTGATAGTGCTAATAAGGAAACGTATCAAAAGAATGCTAAAAACTTTATCGCTAAAGCCCAAGAATTGACTAAGAAGTACCAGCCTATTTTTGAAAAAGCGAGTCAAAAGACCTTTGTTACACAACACACAGCCTTTTCTTACTTGGCTAAACGGTTTGGATTGAAACAACTTGGGATTGCTGGTATTTCTCCTGAACAAGAGCCGAGTCCGAGACAGTTGACAGAAATCCAAGAATTTGTCAAAACCTATAAGGTCAAAACCATCTTTACTGAGAGCAATGCTTCTTCTAAAGTCGCTGAGACCTTGGTCAAATCAACAGGAGTTAGCCTAAAGACACTCAATCCTTTGGAAGCAGACCCTGAAAATGACAAAACTTACTTAGAAAATCTAGAAGAAAATATGAATGTTCTTGCAGAAGAATTAAAATGAGGAGATGATGAAAATGAAGAAGAAATACCTTGCGGCAGGATCGGCTCTTGTCCTTTCCCTAAGCCTTTGCATCTATGCATTGAACCAACACCAGGTAGAAGGAAACAAAGATAATAACCGTGTGTCTTATGTCGATGGGAAGCAAGACTCTCAAAAAACAGAGACCCAAACACCAGATCAAGTTAGCAAAAAAGAAGATATTCAGGCAGAACAAATTGTTGTGAAAATTACCGATCAAGGTTATGTGACTTCACACGGTGATCATTTCCATTATTACAATGGGAAAGTTCCTTTTGATGCGATTTTCAGCGAAGAACTGTTGATGAAAGATGCCAATTATCAACTGAAAGATGCTGACATTGTCAACGAAATCAAAGGTGGCTACATTATCAAGGTGGATGGCAAGTATTATGTTTACCTTAAGGATGCGACACATGCTGATAATATTCGTACGAAGGACGAAATTGAGCGCCAAAAACAAGGTCATACTCATGATGCACCAACTTCTAACAGTGCAGTGGCGCTTGCTCAATCTCAAGGACGCTATACTACCGATGATGGCTACATCTTTAATCCATCTGATATTATAGAGGATACTGGTGATGCTTATATTGTTCCTCACGGTGGACATTACCACTATATTCCAAAGAGTTCTTTGTCTGCCAGCGAATTGGCAGCTGCTCAAGCCTACCTCTCTGGAACTAGAAAACAACCGAGTGTGACTAACTATCGTCCAAGTCAAAATGGAACTAGTCAAACCACTAATCCTAGTCAACAAACTGAAAAACCAAGCAATTCAGACGAGAGCCTTCAAAATCTATTAAAACAGCTCTATGCACTTCCAAGTAATCAACGTTATGCAGAATCAGATGGCTTGATTTTTGACCCTGCTAAGATTTCAAGCAGAACACCAAGTGGCGTAGCGATTCCTCATGGAAATCACTATCATTTCATCCCATATACAAAGCTTTCTGCTTTGGAAGAAAAGATTGCGCGAATGATTCCTTTATCTAGCGACAGTGGGAAACCAACACCTTTAGAAAATCCAAGCAAACCAGCAGAACATCCAGCTCAACCAGATCATCCTCATGACCAAGACGGTGACCATGGAAGTCAGAATACCAACCATGAAGACCATGACCATGATGGAGAGGAGCATGACCACCATCACGGCGAAGAACATGATCATGGTTTTGCAGCTGACCGTGTCATCAGTGAGGATGAGCAAGGGTTTGTAGTTTCTCATGGAGATCACGCTCATTATTTCTTTAAGAAGGACTTGACTGCAGCACAAATCAAAGCTGCCCAAGATCACTTGAAAGAAAATCATCAGTCTGAGCACGTTCAACCACTTGCAAAGACTGTGGAAAGTTTCTCAAGAGATGCTAGCGATGAAGAAAAAATCAAGTATATCTCACAGACCTACGGGGTTCCGCTCGAAGCGATTCGCATTTCAAATGGATTCTTTGTCTTTGGAAATCCGGATCAAGCCTATGATCCAACCCATATCCATCCCTATGCTGTTCGAAAAGAACATGTTCGTATTCCTCTCCAAACTGGGAATCCAGAACTTGATTTCCTAAATGAACTTTATACAACTGCCCTACGTGATGGGGTGTCTCCTTATAGTTTACAGGTAGAAAGTGGTAGTTTTGTGATTCCTCACGGAGACCACAATCACTATATCAAGGTCCAAACTAAGGGCTATGAAGTGGCTTTGAAAAACAAGATTCCAGCCCTACAATCGACCTATCAACCTGGAGCTTTTGACGAGCAGACTGTTCTTTCTAAAGTTGATCAACTGTTAGCAGATAGTAGAAGTCTCTACAAGGACCAACCTATCATGCAGAGACGGGTTGAACTTGCTTTGGGTCAATTTATCGAGAACATGAAAAAATTAGCGACCAATTCAACTGCTGGATACTTAGCAGCTTTGGATCTCTTTGATAAGCAGTATATCCATGTGGATCAAAGTGTTTCTCCAGTCGAAACATCACCTTTGGACAAGAAATACCAAGCCCTTGTAGATAAGATCAATACACTGGATACAGATACTTATGGCTTGCCTAAGAAAGATCTTTTGGTACATTTGCAGGAAGCGAAACTAGCACAGGATGATACAGAGTTGGCTGCCATTGAAGCGAAACTTCAGGCCTTGCAAGATTTCCGAGATCGGACAGGAGTCACAACAGTAGAGTACATCAAGTATTTCTATGAACATGTATCTGATGGTCGTTTGAGAGAAGAACTTCGGAACCGTGTTGCCAAGTTGACTTGGGAACTTTACCAGTCACAATCTTTCCTCAAAGCAACCGACTTGAACAAGTTATTCCCAACTATTTACCAAACTAAGCTAGAAGTAGAAGAAGCTCTCAAAGAAGAACCCGTTTCTACAAAAGCTGGTAAGACTATTCTAGATACGGAAAAAGTAGATAGTCAAACTGCTAAGACCGCCATCTATGAATTCCTAAAAGAGCTCTACGGTGATTTTATGCCAGAAGAGCGGGTTAGCCATGTTAAGAAGGAAGAAGTGGATGCTCTTCTAACAAAAGCTGCCCAACTCCTAGCACGTGTCAAAGAAGATGGTGTCAAACAATCCCTAGCTGAAGAAGCAGCTAATATCAAAGCGGCTATTGAGAAGGAAAATGCAGACCTTGACGAAGCTAAAACACAACTTGAGGATCTTTTAAATCGTATTGCAGCGACTATCCAACGAGAGAAAAAAGAAGCAGAACAAGATCCACAAACGGTGATTATCTACCAAAAACTCTATAATGTCTTGCTCTCTCTTCACAAGTATTTAGAGGATAACAAAGGATCCGATGCTGACTTTGAACGTGTTGATGCCCTATTTGATCAACTTGCAGCCAAAAGCAGTGATAAAGAAGGTCTCCTCACTCTAGCTAAAGAAATCATTAGCTTGAACCAAGAACTCCGTTCAAAAGCAAGTGAAACTAATAGCCAATCTAAGTCTGAGAAAGACAGTGAAACAGATGCTTCTAAACCAACAGAAAAGCAAGCACAAAGTGAGTCTGAGCTAAGTGCTCAACCAAACGAATAAAAAGAAAGGCGAAGTAGCTAAGCTACCTCGTCTTTTTAGTCTTTATAAGATACAATGCCAATGATGGTATCCACCGCACGCTCCATGGTCTGAAGGCTGACGTATTCAAAACGTCCGTGCATGTTTTCACCTCCAGCAAAGATATTTGGAGTTGGAATACCCATAAAGGAAATCTTAGAGCCATCAGTCCCACCACGAATTGGTTCGATAATAGGCGTAATCCCTAGATCTTCCATAACAGTCTTAGCAATAGTAATAGGTGTCATGTCTTTCTCAATGACTTCCTTCATATTGTAGTACTGGTCTGTCAGAGTCAAGCTAACGCGATCATTCCCAAGCTCTTGATTCATCTTATCCGCAATAGACTGCATAGCCGCTTTACGAGCTTCAAAGGAATCCTTTTCAAAGTCACGAATGATGTAGCTTGCACGCGCCTCCTCGACACTACCTGTCACATCCATAAGATGATAGAAACCTTGGTAACCGTCTGTCAATTCAGGTCGGTCATTCTCTGGAAGTTGATTATGAAAATCAATCGCTAGCTGAAGGGCATTGACCATCTGTCCTTTAGCAGTACCAGGGTGAACATTGCGCCCTTGGAAATGAAGCTCAGCAGCAACGGCTGAGAAAGTCTCGTACTGAAGTTCTCCTAGCGGACCACCATCAACAGTATAGGCAAAGTCAACGTCAAAGTCATCTGCATCAAATTTATTAGCACCAACGCCAATTTCTTCATCTGGTCCAAAACCAACTCGAATCTCACAGTGTTTGATTTCGGGATGAGCAGTCAGATATTCAATTGCAGTCATAATCTCAGCAATTCCTGATTTGTCATCAGCACCCAGCAAGGTCGTGCCATCAGTTGTGATAAGCGTTTGGCCTGGATATTTCTCAAGACTCTTAAAGTCAGCTGGATCTAGTTTAAATCCAGAATCTCCTAAGTCGATAGCTCCACCATCGTAATTTTTGATGACTTGCGGATTAACTCCCTCAGCATTAAAGTCAGCTGTGTCCATGTGGGAGATGAAGCCAATCTTGCGTGTCAAGCTGGGATCATTAGCTGGTAAGGTACCAATGGCAAAACCATTTGGGAGGTAGTAAACATTTTGCAGACCGACACGTTTCATTTCAGGAATAAGAACATTGGTCGCAAAATCTATCTGGCTTTGCGTACTTGGAGTAGTAGTCGAGTGTTCATCAGAACGCGTATTGACCTTAACGTAGGTCAAAAAACGATCTAAAAGGTTCGGATAAGTCATAAAAACTCCTTTTACAATCATAAAATAGAATGCAAACTTCGGAAAAACCTTATTCTGAAAATTTCATGAATTTTGAAAAAATATAATAATTCAAATTCAATAGACTTTTAAATGAAATTTTGGATATTCTAGAATAAAATATATGCATTGATATTTTATGAGATTTTTTTATTCTTTTTTCATTTTACCATAGAATAGTTTGAAAGACAAAGAAGAATCATACTCTTTTATTGATTAATATAATATAAAATTAATCATATTAATTGACACTGCGTGAACTTTATTGTACAATTATCTTGTAAATGTCCTAGATTGATATAGTAACAATATTAGTACATTCTAGTTAAGGAGAATAAAATGAACATTCGTTTCGATTTTAAGAAAGTTCAAATTATTGCGCGCCGTTTAGTTACACTGTTAGCTATTCTCTTTTTGTGTGCTCCGATAAGTCTGTTAAATGCAGATTCTACTACAGAACCTCAGACAACCCTTCATAAAACAATTACTCCGATATCAGGACAGGATGACAAGTATGAGTTGTCATTGGATATCACGTCCAAACTGGGAACGGAGACCCAAACGGATCCCTTGGATGTTGTTTTAGTAGCAGACTTATCTGGAAGTATGACTTATCAGGATGTCAACTCCTCTAATGGGGCTTTGATTAGTCGGCTTCAAGCTCTGAAAAATACACTCCAAGGCGAAAACGGTCGTCGTGGTTTGATAGATACAATCCTTTCAAACTCTAACAACCGTTTATCAATTGTTGGATTTGCTGGGAAAATAGATAACCAACGTTACAATAGTTATTATCAATGGCCAGCTTGGGCGGGGTACTTTTCTGGTATTTCCTCTCATGATGATGCTAAGACAGTATTAAACTGGAGCAATGATGTTCAAGGAGCCAAAAGAATGGTTTCTAGAATGTCTGTTGATAATAGTGGTGATTCGATTGGTTACGAAGGAGGAATAGGTACAGGTACAAATATTGGAGCAGGACTTCAGTCAGCAACAGAATTACTTCAGTCAGCCAGATCAAGTGCAAAAAAGGTTGTTATTCTTTTGTCAGATGGTTTTGCGAACATGTACTACGATACTAGAGGCTATACGATCTACAATTGGAGCAATAATGATGGTGTAACAGAAATAGCTCCATCGTGGTATCAAACCAATCTAAACACGTTTACTGAAACAGTTTCTGGTTATCTTGCTCCCAAGATTGATGGATTTTATTCTATCAAATTCCGCTACTCTAATAGTACAGATAGTATTTCTAAACTAAAAGAGTACATTGGTAGTTATAATTCTTCCATTCCAAACGAAATATTATCCGCTAACAATGAAAGGGAATTGAGAGAACAATTTAAGGAAATCACCAAGAAAATCCTTCCCCTAGCTGTTCACCATGTGACCATCAAGGATGTTTTGTCCAAATATGTTCAACTTCTTCCCGATAACAGTTCAAATATTCGAGTTGTAAAAATCGAAAACGATAAAGAGGAAACCTTGGGATCAGATAAGGTTACGCTGGAAACAAGGAAGAATGAAAATGGTCTGGTCGAAGTAACAGCAAAATTTAATCCTAACTACATTCTTGATGATGGTGTGAAGTACGCCCTCAAATTTACTGTTACATCTAGTCAAGATGCTTTGGATGCCATTGCTGGTGATAAAAAACTAGAGGCTGGTGATGCTGAAGGTTCTGATGTCAATAAACTCTACTCCAATAAAGGTGCCAGTGTCACCTATTCCTATGGAATAGGCACCTCTCAAACCAAGACCAAAGAATACTCTGACAACCCAACCTTTAAGCCTTCAGATCCATTAACGGTACCAGTGGAAGTTGAATGGCAAGGTGTGACGGGTGCGAGAACTGTCATTACAGCTGATCAACCGAGTAATGTTGAACTGAAACTGGTTCAAAAGAACAAGAACGGAGGTCCTGATAATCAAGACTATCGAAAGACCAATGTGAATGTTAGTAAAAACGTATCTAATGAAACGAGGAACTTTGAAAAAGTTGCCAAAGGATATCAATACGATTTAATTGCACCAGACGTCCCCGCCTTTACCAAAGAAATAAAAAATGTTGGTACAGAAACTAAACCATCCTTCAAGGTAATCTATAAACAATTGCCAAGTCTGACGATTAAGAAAGTGTTGGAAGCTGAAAGTAACTTGAACAAGGAGTTTTGGATTAAGGTAAAACTAACCTCTCCTGATTCTACGCCATTGAATGGAACTTTTGGTGAGATAACTGTTGTGAATGGTGAAGCGAAGATTCGTGTTGACAAACGAAAACGTTGGAAAGGTATTCTAAGCTATCTTCCTCGAGGAACCCACTACAAGGTTGAAGAAGAAGCCACATCAACAATTGGTTACCACGTTACATATGAGAATCAAGAGGGCGATCTGAATAAAGACGAGACCAGTACTGTCACGAACCACAAGCTTCCAAGTTTATCAGTCACAAAAAAGGTTACGGGGGTATTTGCCAACCTATTAAAATCCTTCAAGATTACCATTAACATAAAGGATGCTCAGAATAGACCATTGAATGGTTCCTATAATGTATTGGTGAATAACAAAAGAACGATCTTGCAGTTTACTGACGGACGAGCGTCTGTTGATCTTAACAAAGACCACACGATAAAAATTTATGGGCTACCACTTGATAGCTCCTATACCGTAGAAGAAGAATCAAACTCTTCGATTGGTTATCAGGTTACTTATGAAAATAAAGAAGGCAAGCTTGATGCGGACAAGTATGCGACAGTCAGGAATAATAAAAATAGTGTACCTGAAACTGGAATTGACTTCCTCAGCAGTACACTCGTGTTAGGAATAATCCTTCCTCTAGGAGGTATCTTCTTTACAATCCTACTCGGCTATCTAGTGGTACATAGGAGAAAATAATGCTACTTAAAAAGAAACATAAGAAAACAGTAACACAAGTCAATCGGGATAAGTCTCCGCCGAGTGTATGGGGAGATATCCTCTACTTAGTCAGTAAGCTTCTGATGGTTGGGTTTGTACTGGCCACCCTTTACTTTTTTGTCTTTGGACTATTGAGATACAATGACGATGGCATGAAGCCAGCCTTAAAAGATGGCGACTTGGTTGTCTACTATAGGCTTGATAAACGTTATTCGATTGGTGACCTGCTCGTCTATAGTTATAAGGGCAAGGAAAGAGTGGCGCGTGTCATAGCAACCGAAGGAAGTACGATCGATATAAACGAAAATGGTCTCATCATCAACGGTTCTCCTCAACAAGAGCAGGATATCTACAAAGAAACGCTGCTCTATAAGGAAGGGGCTACCTTCCCAATGAAAGTCCCAGCAGGACAACTCTTTGTCCTCGGAGACAATCGAACAACGGCTGTAGATAGTCGTGCTTTTGGAACCATTCCTATACAGGATACCCATGGCAAGGTGGTAACAGTCCTAAGGCGACGGGGCTTTTGATGATAATTTATGAAAAAAGAAATTTAAAAACAAAAGGAATAATCATGAAAAAAAGATTTTTGAAAAAATTAGTTACTGCAAGCATTGCAGCTGTAACCGCCTTGTCGGTCTTTAGAGGAGTTCCAACATTTGCGGATGATAATGATGTGGCAACTGCTAAAGCAACTGGTGAAACAAGTGCAAAAGTAGCTATTAATAAAACACTGAATATTGCTGAAGGAATTACAACACCGAAAGCGACTTTTAGGTTTACTTTTACTCCACAACCTGGAACTTCTTCAAATGATGCTCCTTATCAAATGGCTTCAAATTCGGAAAGTAATAAGGGATTCATTCCTGATCGTACGGTGACTTATTCGGAAGCTGATCGCTTAGCCAGTGGTCAATCAAGCATTAAAAAAGATACAGGTGACATTTTTGCTGGAGTTTCTTATGATCATGCAGGCGAGTATGTTTACCTCGTAAAGGAAACAGATAAAACTTATACACCTATTAAAGATAAAAATGATCAAGATATAGATGCTGTGAAATATGATACTCGCACTTATAAAATGCATGTAATTGTCAAAAATAAAGAAAATTCAGGTACCTTTATTTCTTCTGTTTACTTTAGAGAAGAGAATAAACCTGGCGCTGCTAAAGTTGCTCCATCTTCAAATTCAAATATTTTCAAATATGATTTATTTGAGAACACATATACTAAAAACGGAGGGAAAATTGATCCAACAGATCCTAAACACCCAAATGAACCAACAAAAGATATAACAGACAATGCAAAAAAATCCTTAACTATTCTAAAAAAAGTTGACGGAGGGACTGCGGATCGTACAAAAGATTTCCAATTTGAGATAACTGTAAAATTACCCAAAACAAATGAAACAGCAGTATCTCCTGTAACACAAATTACAGTTCATTATGGTGATAAAACTGAAAATGTTGATGTTGCTACCGATAAAGTCACATTTACTAAAACTTTTACTTTGAAGCATGGTCAAGAGTTTGCCATTGCTAATCTTCCAGCAGGTTCTCGTTATACTGTAAAAGAAACCGGAAGCAAAGGATATACCGCTACTTCTAAATATACTGAGAATGGTGAAAGTAAAACCAAATCAGATGGTACTCAAGCCCAAGATTATACAGTTGAAAATGTTCTTGTCGGTGAAAAATTGAACGACAACACTTTTACCAATAAATTCCAAGACGTTACCCCTACTGGTCTCTTGATTGACAATCTTCCCTTCATCTTGATGATTGGTCTTGGTTTGGCTGGATTTGTTGCTTTGTCTAAAAAACGCAGACAAGCTTAAGCAAGTGGTTTGACCGATGAAAATCAAGCGTGAGAAACCAAAAAAGAGTTTGTCTAGGCGGCTGGTCCTTGCTGTAGATGCATTGATGAATCATATCTTGCTCCTCTTGGCAGCCTTAGTCTTTCTCTTTGGTTTCTACGCCCTTTGGGATGCCAATCAGGTTTATTCTCAGGCTTCATCAAGTGAGTATGAGGCTTATAGACCTGTTAGTACCAGTGAGAAGGATGAGCTTGATAGTTTTTCTGGCTTTCACAAGCTACAGCAAGTCAATCCAGAGGTTCTCGGTTGGATCAATGTCTATGGCACCAATATCGACTATCCCTTAGTCCAAGCCAAAGACAATGAAAAATACCTGAACAAGGATTCCAAGGGAGAATTTGCAGCTACAGGAGCTATTTTCCTTGAGGCTCGAAATGAATCCAAATTCGAAGACTTTAATACCATCATCTACGGACACCATGTAGAAAATGGGGTTATGTTTGGAGATGTAGCGAAGTTTTCTGATAAGGAATTTTTTGACCAGCATCGCTACGGTAGTATTTACTATAATGGTGTTGAAAAAGGTCTTGAGATCTTTGAGATGCTCGAGGTGGACGCCTATGACTTTAACATCTACGATCCAGGTATTAATGGGGATAATCGGCGCCAAGAATATATCGATCACTTACTCTCGGTTGCCATCCACAAACGAGACATTACACTGGGGCCAAATGACCATATCATCCTTCTCAGTACCTGTTTCCTAGACGTAACAAATGGGAGACATATCGTAGTTGCCAAGATTACGGATACGGTTCCAAAGGACACCTTCCATACGAAAAAATCAAAACCATTCCCTTATAGTGTCTTTGATGATTCGTCGCTCGGACGATTTCTCTCATCGATTCCTTTGTGGATATGGTACATCATCTTGTTTATCTTGCTCTTGCTATTGATCTTCTTGCTCATCATCCTCTACTTGATCTTGCGTCGTAGAAAAGAAGCAAAGGAAGAAGGGGCAGATACCATTACTGACTAAACTACCAATAAAAGAGAAAGGGACAGCCTCTCTTGCTCTTTTATTTTCAAGGCTAGAGAGGAGAAAGAAGGAAATATGAAAACAAGTACGAGTCGCAAAGTTATAAAGGTCATTCTATCCCTCTTTCTAGCTTTTTTCTGTCTTTTTACAGCTGATAGAGTCCTTGCAAGTGACTACGATCATTATAATCCCATTGAAAAGGATGCCAGCAGTACGGGCTTTGAAACCTTGCAGCACCTCAACAAGGATGTTTGTGGTTGGATTAGCCTTGATGGAACCAAGGTAGACTATCCCCTCTTGCAGAGTCAGGACAATATCAAATACCTTGACCGCAATGCTTTTGGTGATTATACTGTGTCAGGCTCTATATTCCTAGACTATCGTTTTAACCCAAACTTTACTGACTTTAACACTATCATTTATGGTCACTCCATGGCTTCTGGAGCTATGTTTGGGGAGATTCAAAAATTTGCGGATCAAGATTTTTTTGAAAAGCATCGCTATGGCTCTATCTACTACAATGGTCGTGAACGTGGTCTGGAGATTTTTGGGATTTTAGAAGTAGATGCCTATGACACGGAGATTTACCGAACTTTGAGTTCCAACGATGAGGAACACCAGGCCTACTATCAATATCTGCTAAGTAAAGCCAAGTACAAGCGAGATGTCTCCTTGACCTCAACGGACAAGATTGTTTTGTTAAGCACCTGTTTCCTTAACATTACCAACGGAAGACATATCCTCTTAGCTAAAATAACGGATACGCCAGCAAAAGCAGCTCAAGATAAAAGTGGAGAAGCTGTAGGAACACGGTATTTCGATCACGGAATTCCCAGTCATTGGATTTATATCCTTGCCTTTCTCCTCCTGATTATCGTTATTTTACTCCTTGTCGTTATCATCCTAATCATGAGACGAGATAGAAAAACAAAAGAACAAAAGAAATAGTAGACGTCGGAAGCGTTTACTATTTTTTTCTTTCATGATAGAATAGATAGTGAAAATAATATCATAAGGATGATAACATGAAAAAAGCTATATTAATGATGACCTTTGGATCTCCAGAGGAGATTAGTTTTGAAGGAGTAGCAGAATTTTTTACAAACATTCGTCGTGGTGTTAGACCCCAAGACCACGAGATCCAGACCCTCTATGACAACTACGTCCTTATCGGTGGGACGCCTTTGCAGCGGATTACACGTGAGGAGGTCAATTTAGTCAAGGAACGTTTAGGGGAAGATTACGGTATCTACTTTGCCAACAAGTTTTCTCGTCCCTTTATCCCAGACGTGATCAAGCAGATGGAAACTGATGGTGTTGAAGAATGTATCTGCTTGATTTTGGAACCTCATTATTCCTTTTACTCAGTCATGGGGTATGAAAAGTTTTTGGAAAGTCAGCAAATCCGATTTTTAGTCATTAAGGACTGGTATCAACAACAGGCTTTGCTGGACTTCTGGACAGATGAGATTAACAAAATTTTACGAGACGATGTAAGAGAAGAATCTTTCAAGGTGATTTTTTCAGCCCATAGCGTCCCCATTTTTGCCTTAGACTATGGAGATCCTTATATCGATCAGATTTTCGATAATAGCAAGCTCATTGCTGAACAAATCGGCCTAACAGCCGACCAGTATACCAATACTTGGCAGAGCGAAAGCGATATTGGAATCCCTTGGATCAAGCCAGATGTCTTAGAATATTTACGAGAACAAAAGCAACATCCAGAGCATTATATTTTTGTCCCGATTAGCTTTATCAGTGAACATATCGAAGTCCTTTTTGATAATGATGTGGAATGTTATGAGTTGTGTCAAGAATTAGATGTCACCTACCATCGTCCACCTATGCCCAATACGGATAGCCGTTTAATTGACGCATTAGTTGCTACTGTAAGAGCGAATGAAGACAAAGAATTTAAAGCTTTTCTCCCAGAAGAAGAAACTTTTGATGAGTTAGCGCCTTCAGCAACTACCAAGGACATCATGGAGGAGACAGACGACCTTCAGATGCCAGAATTTGTCAAAAAGCTCATTGAGAAAAAAGGCCGTGAAAATGTGAAGATGCCGTACTTAATTAAGAAAATGCTCGAAAAGGCTGGGAAATTACCAAAAGAGTAAAGAAAAAAGGATTTAGCTTTAAGCTAGATCCTTTATCTGTTTTATTTTTTCTCAAGAAGAGCTTTGATTTCTTGAAGAACTTCAAGTTCAGTTGGAGCAGCAGGTGCTTCCTCAACCACTTCCTCTTTCTTACGAAGGTTTTGCGCTTTTTCCATAGCTTTAATAACGAAGAAAAGCACAGTACCTACAACGAGGAAGTTGATAATAGCACTCAAGAATTTACCATATGTAACACCATTCCATGCAAGCTCAGCGATGTTTTGTACTTTCGCAGCTTCCAAAGCTGGGTTCAATAGGAGTGGAGTAATGATATCATTAACAAATGAAGTAACGATTGCACCAAATGCAGAGGCAATGATCACACCGACAGCAAGGTCAACAACATTACCACGAAGCAAAAATGCTTTAAGATCCTTTAACATTTTCATAAATTCCTTTCCTAATTTTCTGATTTATTATATCCTAAATTGTGACAAAAAGCAACTTGAACGCTCAAAGTGGTCAGTTGCCCCCTTTAAAAATATAGATTTTACTGAAAATATAATTTAAAATGATGATCAAAATTTGCGCTAGGATAGTTTCAACCGTATTAACTCTATCTATATTATATTCAACAAACTGGCCAATAATATCAGGAAAGGCTGTAACAAAGATATAAGTTAAAAGAAGGTCCAGTCCAAGAGTAGAGAGACGAGCTAAGAAAAACTTAGCTAGGCGAGTTAGCCAATTCCTTCTCTCTTGTTTAAAGACAATTGTATCATTTGTGAGAAAGGCAAAGAGAATCCCAATAAAATTTGCAAGGGCAGTTGCAAGGATTTCCTGGTGGCTGATATGGTAAATAACCAAACGTGATACAATAGAAACCAGAGTAGTAGCACCACCAAAAAATAGGTAGGAGAGGATTTCGTTATCAAAGAAAGCTTTTATTAGTCTTTTCATGATTTTAGTATAGCATAAAGCTGGCTAATGTGCTATACTAGTAAGGTTGATAATCTCAACCCTTGGTGCTTAGCTTCTTTCACCAAGCATATTTTACGCGGGAAACCGCTAAAGGAGAAAACATGAAAAAATTAACTGTTCGTGACATAGCAGATATTGCTATTGTTGCTGCTATTTATGTAGTTTTGACTATTACGCCACCAATCAATGTTCTTAGTTTTGGGGTGTATCAGTTCCGTATTTCAGAAATGTTGAATTTCTTGGCATTTTACAACCCTAAATACATCATCGGTGTGACGATTGGTTGTATGATTGCTAATTTCTTTAGTTTTGGTATAATTGATGTCTTTGTCGGTGGAGGTTCTACCTTAGTTTTCCTTAGTCTAGGTGTATGGCTCTTTGCAAAATACAGCAAAGATTACCTCTTTAACGGATTGATTCGAAAAGATCATTTCTTCTTTTCAATCCTCTTCTCCATTTCAATGATTACCATTGCAGCCGAACTTCATATCTTGACAGAAGCTCCCTTCTTCTTCACATGGTTCTCTACTGGAATTGGTGAGTTTGCATCACTTATAGTGGGAGCGATTTTGATTGGTAAACTGGGACAGCGAATCGATCTAACAAAATAAGAAGTTTATAAGCTAGATTCTTGATAAGTCTAGCTTTTTTCATTCCATAAATTAAAAGAGAGCGCTTGACAAGAACATAGAACTATAGTATACTTTTTAGGTAAGCTGATTTAGCTCAGTTGGCAGAGCGCATCCATGGTAAGGATGAGGTCGCCGGTTCAATCCCGGCAATTAGCATTAAATAGATACAAAAACCCTTATTTACAAGGGTTTTTGTTATGTCTGACCCAAATTTTTCAAAGATATTTCTTATGCACCTGTATAAATGAAGCAAAGAGTTTTGGCTGTTGACAAAAGTGACTCTATCTAGTAGAATAGTAGATGCGATGAGTCGATAGGCAGTCTTCGGACTGCTATTGAGCATAAGGAGGTCATAACGCAGGAGCGGACCTTGATGAGTTGTGTGAACCTGCTCATCACATGAAGATGCCTCTTAGTCCCTGGTCAATGACTAGGGATTTTTAATTTTCAGAAAATATAACCCAAAAATGCTTTTCAATTTCTGGAAAAAGTAGTATAATACATCTATTATAGAAATTTTTAGAAAATTCCGAAAGAGGTTATTTATGGGATATACAGTTGCTGTAGTCGGCGCGACAGGTGCTGTCGGAGCTCAGATGATAAAAATGTTGGAAGAATCAACACTTCCAATCGATAAAATTCGTTACCTTGCTTCTGCACGTTCAGCAGGCAAGACTTTGAAATTTAAAGACCAAGATATTACGATTGAAGAAACGACTGAGACCGCTTTTGAGGGTGTTGATATTGCACTCTTCTCAGCAGGTGGTTCGACATCAGCTAAGTATGCACCATACGCAGTTCAAGCTGGAGCAGTAGTAGTAGATAACACATCTTATTTCCGTCAAAATCCAGATGTTCCTTTGGTTGTTCCAGAGGTCAATGCTCATGCACTTGATGCCCACAACGGGATTATTGCCTGCCCTAACTGTTCAACAATCCAAATGATGGTGGCTCTTGAGCCAGTTCGTCAAAAATGGGGCTTGGACCGTATCATCGTTTCAACTTACCAAGCGGTTTCAGGTGCTGGTATGGGAGCGATTCTTGAAACACAACGTGAACTCCGTGAAGTCTTGAATGACGGTGTGAATCCACGTGATTTGCATGCGGAAATCTTGCCTTCAGGTGGTGACAAGAAACACTATCCTATCGCCTTTAACGCTCTTCCGCAAATCGATGTCTTCACAGACAATGATTACACTTACGAAGAGATGAAGATGACCAAGGAAACGAAGAAAATCATGGAAGATGACAGCATCGCAGTGTCTGCAACATGTGTGCGTATTCCTGTCTTGTCTGCTCACTCTGAGTCTGTTTACATTGAAACAAAAGAAGTGGCTCCAATAGAAGAAGTGAAAGCAGCTATCGCAGCCTTCCCAGGTGCAGTTCTTGAAGATGATGTAGCTCATCAAATCTATCCACAAGCCATCAATGCAGTTGGTTCACGTGATACCTTTGTTGGTCGTATCCGTAAAGACTTGGATGCTGAAAAAGGAATCCACATGTGGGTTGTTTCAGATAACCTTCTCAAAGGTGCTGCTTGGAACTCAGTTCAGATTGCAGAAACGCTTCACGAACGTGGATTGGTTCGTCCAACAGCTGAGTTGAAATTTGAATTAAAATAGTCATATCGTTTAGGAGTTCAGATGAACTCCTTCTTTGAAATAGAGAGGTGTTTCTCATGTCTTATCAAGATTTAAAAGAGTGTAAAATCATCACGGCCTTTATTACCCCTTTCCATGAGGATGGCTCCATCAACTTTGATGCTATTCCAGCATTGATCGAGCATTTGTTGGCCCATCATACAGATGGAATTCTTCTAGCTGGAACGACTGCTGAGAGTCCAACTTTGACCCACGATGAAGAGTTGGAACTCTTTGCAGCTGTACAAAAGATTGTCAATGGACGTGTTCCTTTGATTGCAGGTGTAGGTACCAATGATACACGTGACTCGATTGAATTTGTCAAAGAAGTCGCAGACTTTGGTGGCTTCGCTGCTGGACTTGCTATCGTACCATACTACAACAAACCTTCTCAAGAAGGCATGTACCAGCACTTTAAAGCTATTGCAGATGCATCAGATTTACCTATTATCATTTATAACATTCCAGGGCGCGTGGTTGTCGAATTGACTCCAGAAACTATGCTTCGTTTGGCAGACCACCCAAATATCATCGGTGTTAAAGAATGTACCAGCTTGGCTAATATGGCTTACTTGATTGAGCACAAGCCAGAAGAGTTCTTGATTTATACAGGTGAGGATGGAGATGCCTTCCATGCTATGAACCTTGGTGCAGATGGGGTTATTTCTGTTGCCTCTCATACAAATGGGGACGAAATGCACGAAATGTTCACTGCCATTGCAGAAAGCGACATGAAGAAAGCTGCAGCTATTCAGCGTAAATTCATCCCTAAGGTCAATGCTCTCTTCTCTTATCCAAGTCCTGCACCTGTCAAGGCAGTTTTGAACTACATGGGATTTGAAGCTGGACCAACTCGTCTACCTCTCGTTCCAGCACCAGAAGAAGATGCCAAACGCATTATCAAAGTTGTTGTAGATGGCGACTACGAAGCGACTAAGGCAACTGTAACTGGTGTTTTAAGACCAGATTACTAACAAAGACAATAAAATCCATGACCGCAAGAACGATCATGGATTTTTCTTATTTTCCTAAACAGAATTGGCTAAAGAGTTGGGTAATGAGTTCATCAGGTGCGGCATCTCCAGTAATTTCTCCGAGAATTTCCCAAGTACGGGTCAAATCTACTTGAAGCAAATCAACTGGCATACCCAGTTCCAGCCCTTCGTTAACAGCTTGTAAGCTTTCGACTGCTTTTTCAATCAAGGAAATGTGACGGGCGTTGGACAAGTAAGTAGCATCTTGCTCGACCAAGCCAGCATTTTCAAAGAAGAGGTCATTAATTCGTTCTTCAATCTTATCAATGTTTTGGTTTTTAAGAACTGAAATACGGATGACATCTTCTGGAAGTTCAGAAGTTTCAATCGCTTCAGGCAGGTCAGTTTTGTTGAGAAGAATGATTCGATTAGTATACTGACTGATTTCTAAGAGTTGGCGATCTTGGGCGGTCAGTGGTTCACTGGCATTTAGCACTAGTAGCACCAAGTCAGCTTCCTTGAGGGCTTTTTTCGAACGCTCGACACCGATTTGTTCGACGATGTCATCTGTTTCCCGGATACCAGCTGTATCAATCAATTTAAGAGGAACACCATTGATATTGACGTATTCTTCGATAACATCTCGTGTCGTACCAGCGATGTCTGTTACGATGGCCTTATCTTCACGCAGGAGATTGTTGAGAAGACTGGATTTCCCAACGTTGGGACGGCCGATAATGGCAGTTGAAATTCCCTCACGAAGGATTTTACCACGACGAGCTGTTCTAAGGAGATTGGTTAGCAATTGCTCAAACTCCATAGTCTTCTCGCGGACAACAGCAGTAGTAGCTTCCTCAACATCATCATACTCAGGATAGTCAATATTGACCTCAACTTGGGCAAGTGTATTGAGGATTTCTTGGCGAGTATTATTAATGAGGTCAGAAAGAGAACCGTCCAATTGTTTGACTGCAATATTCATGGCCTTGTCTGTCTTGGCACGGATGATGTCCATCACTGCCTCGGCCTGTGTCAAGTCCACACGACCGTTTAGAAAGGCGCGTTTGGTAAATTCACCAGGTTCTGCCAACCGAGCTCCTTCACGGATAGCTAGTTGGAGAATCTCATTGGTCACCGCAATCCCACCGTGAGTGTTAATCTCGATAATATCCTCACGAGTGAAGGTCTTTGGAGACTTCATAGCTCCAACCATAACTTCGTCCATGACCTTCCCTGTCTGCGGGTCAATAATGTGACCGTAGTTGAGGGTATGGCTTGCAACCTTGCTCAAGTCTTTTCCTTTAAAAATCTTTTGGGCAATAGCAAAACTATCTGTTCCGCTCAGGCGGACAATACCAATGGCTCCTTCACCTAGTGGAGTAGAGATAGCAGCGATGGTATCAAATTCACGTGTAATCATACTAATTCCTTTTGTATTTCTTTTCTTAGGATAGGTATCCAAGCATCTCTTCAAATTGTAACAAAATTAGACTATTTCTTCAATGGATGCTACTTGGAGATTGAAAAAGCCTAAGCAATTCTGCTTAAGCTAGATTATTTGGTGCGCATTTCACCTTGAGGGAAGTAAGTTCCTTCTGGCATGTCGTTGATGATGACATGAACAGCAGATTGAGGGGCTCCAGTGTTGCGAACAACAGCTTCCGTTACTTCCTTAGCAAGAGCTTTCTTTTGCTCGAGCGTGCGTCCTT
>CAUQPD010000027.1:0-22151 GCA_963519935.1 uncultured Streptococcus sp. | reverse complement strand
TTTTATACTTTTTCAATTAGCTAAATTGCCTTTTTTTAAACTTAGATACAAAAAAGCCTAGGAATTTCTAGGCTTTCTGTTTATAGATTATTTTCCAAGGTAGTATTCAGAAACTACGTTCAATTTTTCGTCGAATTCGAATACCAATGGTGGGAAGTTAGGGATTTCCACGTCCATGATTTCGTCATCTGACAAGCGTTTGATGTGTTTTACAAGGGCACGGATTGAGTTACCGTGAGCTCCTACGAATACGTTTTTACCATCTTTAAGTGCTGGAGCGATTTTGTCTTCCCAGAATGGAAGGGCACGTTCCAAAGTCACTTTCAAGTTTTCAGCATCTGGGATTACTGAGTCGTCAAGTGAAGCGTAACGACGGTCTGTGTGAGCTGAGTGCTCATCATCACGGTCCATGTTTGGAGGCAATACATCGTATGAACGACGCCAGATGTGAACTTGCTCATCACCAAATTGTTCAGCAGCTTCAGCTTTGTTTTTACCAGTCAAACCACCGTAGTGACGTTCGTTCAAGCGCCATGATTTTTCAACTGGAACCCACAATTGGTCAGAAGCTTCAAGAGCCAAGTTTGTTGTTTTGATCGCACGTTTCAATACTGAAGTGTAAGCTTGGTCAAATTCGATACCAGCTTCTTTGATCAATTTACCAGCGTCAATCGCTTGTTGTGTACCTTTTTCAGACAAATCAACATCAGCCCAACCAGTGAAAAGGTTAGCTTTGTTCCATTCAGACTCACCGTGGCGAGCAAAAACCAATTTTACCATTAGATGGATTCTCCTTTAAATTTTCCGAGGTTTCCCCTCGTTTATCTATTCTATTTTACACAATTTTTCACAAAAAAGCTAGTTAAAATCAACTAAAAAGAGAGAACAGTGTCCTCTCATCTAGTTATTATTAATTCGCCATATTCAATCAAGAAACGATTGCAATTATTTGTTATTTAAAGCATCAATTAAACGATCAGTATTCTTAGTTACATCATGTTTTCTTATAAAAAAAGCATTTTTCCAACATATTCTTTCACCAGATCATTCTTTAAATAAAAAAACAACCCTCAAACGGATTGTTTCACTAGACTTTCAGACAAGGCCACGGACTTCTTTCAAAAATTTAGAAAAAGAAACAGCACCTTTAATGATTAGAAATCCTCCTATCCACTCGGTCGCTGAGAGAAAGCCCAGCACGCCACCAATGATAAATAGAATAGAAGGCAGCATTCGAAGTTGTTGATCTTCTTCAAAATAGATTAACATAAAGGTCCCTAATGCAATCATCAAAATCTTAAAAAATGTCAGGAGCAGGGAAAAGGCAACCGTGACGACCAACATCTTTGAAGGATCTTTATAGATGAGAGACCCAGTATAGGATAGCAAAAATCGTAGGACAGGCCCCAAAAGTAAGGTCACTCCTGCCAGCATGCCCAGTCTCCAATTGAGTCGAACCAATCTATCTCTCTCCATAAAAACCTCCTTCTCTCGTAGCTATCATTCTACCATATTTGCTCTAGAAACAAAAGACCTTCTCCGTCACAAACAAATCGCCTACCAGCTTTCAGACAGCCGGACATAAAAAGAGAAGATCTGTCGATCCTCCCTTTTCATTTCCAACCCTTATTTCTTAAAAATAGAGGTTCTGAAGTCGTTTGTTTGGTCAAGATAAGCTTTAAAGACTGCTCTCTTCAACTTATGAACGGCGCTGTCGATTTCTGGATCATAATTACTCCAACGTGGAGTATCAGCATCCTTGAGAACAGCTTGGTCCATGAGGGCTTGCAATTCAGTCACCTTATTGATGGTCTTTGTCGCATAGCTTGGCCATGTTTTTGTCGGATCATTAAAGGTCACCTGCTTCAAGTTCCCAAACTGATCCATACGTTCTTTATACATGGCTTTCTTAAATGCAGCCCAAGATGCATACTTGCCTTCAAACACCTTGTCCAATACAAGATCATCTGTCACCAATCCTCGTGTTTTACCATAGAGATTGATGGTTTTACCTTTTTGTTTGGCAATTTCTTCGTATTGATTTGAGATATAAGGTACCATTCCATTCTTAAAGCCTTTGGCAGCCAAAAGTTCGTAAGCGATCCGGCGTCCCATCAGGTCCCCTGGCGTGCCTTTCTCACTGCTGAGAGCAGAAAAGATTGGGGCAAATAGTTTAATCGTATAGTAGCCATTTCGTTCATAGTCGCCAGACGGGTACTCACGAGATGACAAGATGTTATGGTCAATCAAACTATCAAAGTTAGTTAGTTTTTGGGCCTCTTCTTCTGTCAATTCTTTGACTACGTTCGTAGCGTAAACCTCATTTCCATCTGCTGGATCTTTCACATACTTGTTCTCAATTTTTCTGAGAGCCGCCATTTTCTGGTAAACATTCAGTTTGTTGACGATTGATTGTCCTTCGAGATATTCCAACATGTAGATGAGGTCAAACATGTTGTGGACATAGCTCTGAAGATCTGATGCGTTTTGGAATCTCTCTGTCGGATCCAAGACTTGCAGACGGGAGTCCTCTGTACTATCTGATTTTGAGTGTTTCAAGATAGAATTGATGGTAATGGTTGCGTCACTTGGTTGGTCAGGGGCTTGCAATAAGCCTTTTGCGAAGAACTCTGGGCCCAAGCCACTTCTTCGACCATAGCCACCAAGATAAATATCCTGATCTGAATCATGGGTCATTTCATGGGTATAAGTAATGGCTCCATCCTTGTCCAGCATACGGTAAGACATATAGTAGACGCCATCACCTGTAGCGTAGGCTCCATGCTGGTTGTGTACTACCTTATTGCCAACTGGTCCAAAGAAGTTTTTCATGGCTGGATTGGAACTATCAAACTTAGCCTCCACTGTAGCTTTTCCAGAGGTTGTGTCATCCCCAAACTTATAAGCATCATAAAGGAGGATGGTACGATAGAGTTTTTCACGTGACTGTTCATCTAAAATACGATACCAATAATCGTAGTGATCTCGCTGGCGTTTGGCTGTTTCACGCGCATTTTCTTCTACAAAGTCATTGAGAGCCTTGCCCGCTTTATGGTCACTATTTCGGTAGCGATCATAAGCTCCAAATCCTAGACTAGACATGGTCGAGATGACAAAGACGGATCTTTCTGGCAAGGTCAGGAGAGGTAAGACCATATTGCGGTATTTCCATGTGGCACTCGTGATGCGGTCATAGACACCGATAGAATACTTGCTACCAGCCTGTCCTTGCTTCGTTTTCACCTCCTCGATAGTGGATTTTTCTTCGACGATGTAAGCCTGGGTCTCTGATTTAAACCAGTCATTGTTGCTTTTCTCTGGTAAAAAGACCTTTCGGTAATGTTCTAACGTGCTAAATAAATCTGTCGTCCCATGATGACTGGCAAGACTGATACCATAAGTATCGACATTATTCTTAGCTAGAAGATTGTTAAAGCCAGATTTACCCAACTCAATCAGAGTATCGAGTGGTGAAGCATTTCCCTTACCAAAGAAGTCCAGATGGTACAGAACTAGGTCTTTGACATTCACCTGACCATAGCTAAAGTTATACCAACGTTCCAGATAGGTCAAGCCAAGTAGCAAGGCTTCTTTGTTGTGCTTGATTTTATCTACAAGATAGCCCTTGATGACTGGGTTGTCGCCGGCTACTCCAGCATCAGCTGACAAGAGTTTCTTCAAACTGTCTTCCAGATGTTGTTTTGTTTTGGCGAACTGGTCTTCTAGATAGAGCTCAGTCTGTTTGACATTTGGAGAAATACCGAGCGTCTTTCTGATGGCTTCTGAATGATAGTCCACCTTTTGTAAGTCAGGTAAGACTTGCTTGATGATAGAGCTTTGGTCGTACAAGAACTGGTTTGGCGTGTAGAGAAGTCCTGTATCTCCTAGACTATATTCTGCTAATTTGGCGAAATCAGCCTGGTACTTGAGATCAAGCTTTTCAGATGAATGGTCCTTGTAGTGAAGCAAGAGTTTGTTTGCAGTCTCTTTGTTGGAAACAATATCTGTGATTACTTGGTTATCCTTCATCATGACTGCTGACAAGAGTTCTTTTTGATGTAAAAGACTGTTCTCATTGACCAGATTTCCGTATTTGACGATGGTTGCCTTGTTGTAGAAAGGTAGCAATTTTTCAATGTTCTTATAAGCCAAGGCGCGCTTAGCTTGATAATGGGCTTCCTTAGAAAAATCACTGTCCTTTTTGCCACTTGTTGAGAGGGGCTCCACTGTTGGTAGAGTGAGAGGATTGATGGCTGCTTTCTTGCTTTCAATCTGGGAAGCATCTAGCATTGTTCCTCTTTCTTCAAAGGATTCCTTGCTGACGACTTCGTCCTTGACCAAGGTGATATTATAGACTCTGTTGGTCTTGCTGCTGAATGTGTCCTTCACCTTCATTCCATTGTAGTGGTAACCAGTGATGGCATTTCCGTTGGTTACATTGACATCACTAAGGACATTTGTCAAACTTCCAGCATGCTTTTCTAGATTAGAAGTTCGGTCCCACAAATAGCCTGCTACTCCCGCGACTCTACCAAAGTGCTTGACATTGTTGATATCACCTTCAGCATAGCTATGCTGGATTTTTGCATCTTGGTCTACAAGGCCCGCAAGCCCACCAACAGTCTGATCAGAAGTATTTGTGTTGGATGAAATAGCTACTGTCGCTTTTGACTTCGTCAGCAAAGCCCTGTTTCCTGTCAAATGACCGACCAGACCACCGATATTGTAGGCAGCAGTCGTTTCATACGTGTTGATAATTCTTCCCTTGAAACTGCTCTCTGTGATGCTTGATTGCTCAGCCTTAGCCAGCAAACCACCGATACCACGTTCACCAGCGAGAACACCATCGACGTGAACTTGCTTAATCTTTGTGTTATTCTGGGCTTCATAGGCCAGTGAACCAATATCATCTTTCCCTGAAATAGAGATATTTTTCAGACTCAATTTTTCTACTCTAGCGCCGCTCAAGGTTTCAAACAGAGGTTTTTTCAAGTTGTAAATAGCATACTGCTTGCCATCTTTTTCACCGATCAACTGACCAGTAAAGGTGCCCTTGATGTACGATCTATCATCAGGTCCTAGTTCTACTTCGTTGGCATTCAAACTAGCTGCTAAATGATAGGTTCCAGAGAGATTCTGGTTGATAGCTTTGACTAGGTTGCTAAAGGAAGTAAAGGTTGTCGTTTCCTCTGTTGCCTTCTTAGCTAGGTAGAAGGTGAAATTATCGACATACTTATTTTCTAGCTCTTGCTGGAGTTTCTCAGCCTTGGCTATGATTTTATAAACTGGCTGACCATCTTTCGTTTCTGCAGCTATTGAAGTGACTGGTAGATAGACATCTTTAAACGACGAAGATTTAACCTTGATAAAGTAAGTGTCTGGATTACTTGGGACACCGTCTAAAGAAACGTGTTGTTTGTAAGTACCATTGGTCTGACTATACAACTCCAGATCCGAAACATTTCTTAGCTCAAGCGTCTTCTCTGGGTCTTTTTCTTTTGGTTTTTCTGTCGGAGTTTCCGGTTTTACTTGCTCGGTATTGCCAGTATATTCTGGAAGAGGAGCGACTTGTTCCGGTTCAACGATGGCTCCTGCTTGCTCACCTTTATATTCTGGTAAGGAAGATTGAGTCTCAGGTTCCACTATCGCACCTGATTGAGTATCTGTATATTCTGGTTTTTCAGCTATCTCAGGGTCAACAATCGCTCCTGCTTGAGTTCCTGTATATTCTGGTGTTGGTGGCACCTGTTCAGGCTCTACGATTGCTCCTGACTGCTCGCCTGTATAGGCTGGTTTGTCAGTCGTTTCTGGTTCCACCAAAGCCCCAGACTGGACACCCCCAACCTCTGGCTCAACTTGTTCTGGCTCGACGATAGCACCAGCTTGGGTTCCCTGATACTCAGGTAGCGGAGCGACTTGTTCGGGTTCAACGACTGCTCCAGCTTGGGTGCCTGTATATTCTGGTTTTTCAGCTGTCTCTGGGGCTACAACCGCTCCCGCTTGCTCGCCTGTATATTCTGGTAATGGAGCCTGAGTCTCAGGCTCTCCTTTTCTTGCAGACTGAGGTGCTTCACTTGCAGCTACTGCCTTCTTAGTCCCTTTCTCTACTATACGTGGCAAAGCTTCTTCTACTTTAGTTGAGAGAACTTCCCTAGAAATTTCTTGGTTTTCAACCGTGAAAATGCGAACAAGTTCAATCTTCTTCCCAGCACGACCTTCTTGTTTGACATGGATGGTTCCCTCTGTTAGTTCTGGATTTTCTTGAACTACTTCTGGAACATCTAGTTTGGTTACAATCTCTTGGTCTTTGTATAAGAGCTCTGGTTTATTCACGCGACCAGCCAAGACTTCGTCTTGAGGATCTACACTAGCAATACCAGACGGCTTTTTATTAGATAAATCTTGAGAAGGGATTGTCTTGTCTGCAGGGCTTGTTGAAGACGGAGCTTTCTGCTCATCTCCTGCCTTTTGTCCACCTTCGTTGGCTTGGAAATGAGGTTGAACTGTATAGTCAAGTTTCTGATCCCTAGCAGCAGTTTCTTGCTGATTAATCTCTTTGTCTTGCTTAATATAGCCTAGATAAGTATAACCTGATAAGGCACGTGGCAAAGGCAGACTATCTCCTTGGGATAATTGGTATTCCTGATTGTACTGGAGCAAAAGTTGATTTTCAATAGCCTGAACTGAAGAAGCCAAACCACTGCCCATCCCTGTTACCAAAATCACATTCAAGAGGGCTTTCTTTTTGCCTTTCTTTTTCGATACGACAAAAATAAGAAGGCCAATTGAAGCTAGGGCTCCACCAGTTAAAACACTAGTAAGGCTATTCTGCCCACCTGTATTGGGCAACTGACCTAGTTGGGCTTTCTCATCCATACGGTAGACTAGATAATAGGTGCTCTCACTATCTTCCGCAATCTTCGGAATATCCTTGACAATCAAGTCCTTCTCTTGACTACTTAGCTCTGTATCCGTCACATATTTGTAGTGAACAGCTACATTTTCTTGAGCAAATACGGTCCCACTACTCGCAATGGACACAAAAAATAGGCTTGAAATCGAAGCTGACACAAGTCCAATTGCTAATTTTCGTAAGGAGAAACGATGCTGCTTCTC
Source organism: uncultured Streptococcus sp. (assembly GCA_963519935.1). Taxonomy (GTDB): domain Bacteria; phylum Bacillota; class Bacilli; order Lactobacillales; family Streptococcaceae; genus Streptococcus. Next base: position 15,035 of record CAUQPD010000027.1, on the reverse strand, counting down.
TCCAAAAAACTTTTTCATTCTAAATCCTCTCAACTTTTACCTTCTATCAAGAAAATAACTAGCATTATATTTTGATATAGGTATTTCACATCCATCATTATACTATAAAAATACTTCCTTGTCTCCAATAAATGCTCTAGATTTCACGAATGTCAAAGCTTATTTATCCTATAAAATTTATCCGTCGTTGATGACAAAAAAAGAAGGCTAAGCGCCTTCTCTTATTTCAAAATATTTCTAACGAAAAGTCATTATTCTTGAATCTCGAACTTTTTCAAAAGTCCAAAATAGAGGGATCCACCAATGATTGTCAGAATTCCTCCTACCCATCCCAAGAATGGGATCAATCCAACAGAACCACCTACGATAAACAAAACAGACGGTGCAGGGGTCACACGTTCATCGTCCTTGTAATAGACAATAGACACAATTCCTAAAACCAAGACAGCAATTTTTACCAATGCCAAAATGATTGAAAAAATCGTCAATATACCAACTGTTGCATCAGAGTCCTCCGTCGCCGCAGCAGCCCCAACAGCTATCATAAACATAACAAGAGGTGCCAACAGTAAGACGATACCTGAAATAAGACCAAAAATCGCATTTACGCGAGCAAGTGCTTTTGTTTTCATCCGAATCTCCTTAAAAAATTTTTACAACTATCATTTTATCACATTTTCATGAAAAACAAAAGAAATTTCAAAACGAGTATACTAGATGGTGAATGATTTCCAATTTCTAAACAGACATTTAGAGTAAAAAATAGGTCATGTATCAGATTGTTTGTAAATTCATTCGTTTTTGTACTAAGCAAGCCATTCACCTAAAAAAAAAGAAGATCACTTGGATCTTCTTTTTTCGTGCTTATCTTTCAAAGATAGACTGTCTGAAATCATCTGTGGCACGTAGATAAGCGTTGAAAATACGATACTTGAGTTGGGCGACGCTACTCTTGGAACTGTCTGATAAGGCACGATCAATGTTCTTAGCTGAGGCATCCGCTAGTACTGCTAAGTACATATAATCTTGTAATTCCTCATAAGAAGAAATCGTAATTTGTCGTTTGCTATCTAATTTTCCTGCTTCAAACTCGATAGTGATGGGGCGAAGGAAGTTTTGAGCCTTGTTGTATCGCTCATTCAACATAGCTTTCTTCAAATCCTTCCATGATTCATACTGACTACCGTAGAGATTTTTAAGGATCAGATCATCTCCAACTACTCCGACATCTCCTCTGTTCCAGATTGAGTAGGTCTTGTTTCCTTCTTTGAGGGCTTGGCCAGCGTATTGACCAGATACATATGGGACAAATCCTTGCTGGTAACCTTTGTCTCCGAGCAATTCATAGGCTCTACGGCGGAACATAAGCCCACCAGGTGCACCAGTTGGATTGTCCAGAGCTGCATAGAAGGAAGCAAACATATTGACGATGTAGTAGCCATTTCGTCCAAAGCTAGCGGTATCCCAACCGTCCCGACGACCAATGATATTATGATCAACCAGAGCATCGACAGATTTTAGTTTGGCTGCTTCTTCGGCAGTTATAGGGACAATGCGATCATCAGCGTGGGCTTGTTTACCATAAGAAGTTTTTTCAAAGTTATAATTTTCAGCCTTGCGGTACCATTTCATTTTCTGTTGATCAGTTAGAACTCCAGTAACAATATCTCCTTCTACATAATCCAGAAGGTTCAGTACGTCAAAAACTCCATGCATGTAGTCGCGAAGAGCATCTGCTGAGGAGAATCGAGCAACAGGATCATAGGTATGGTAACGTGTGGTCGAATCTTTATCTCCCTGATAGAAGCTATTAAGCACGAGACCTTTTTCGCTAACATTGGTTACAGACTCTAACATTCCTGTAGCAAAGCTCTCAGGTCCTTCACCCTCACGACGACCATGTCCTTCAAAATAGATAGAACCATCCGAGTTATGGGTCATTTCATGGGTATACACCATGGTTCCAGAAGCTCCCAGCATCTGGTCATAGACGTAGAAGACTTCATAACCATTAGCAAAGGCCCCTAGTCCATTGTCTCCGTGATACTTCCCAGCAGGGCCGAAGAAATTGTACATAGCAACAGAGGTCTTATCATTACGCGGAGCCCAATATTGCTGGCCTTTATCATTGTAAACAAAGAAACCGTCTGTAACGATCACCCGTCTGAATAGAGTGTCTTTCCTGTTTGGACTTAGAATGTTGTACCACATATCATAGTGGTTTCGTTGCCATTCAGCTGATTGATCCACAAGTTTTTCAACGTGTCGATGGAGTTCCTCGCCTGAGAGAACTCTGCCACCTTCTTTCCTGTAGCTTCCAAAGCTACCAAAGGCAATGGTCGACATATTGCTGATGATAAAGACATCTCTTTCAGGTAAGGTCAGAAGTTGGAGGACCATTTGCTTGAAGCCCCAATCTCCCTGAGTCAGTCTGTCGTAGACCTTGATTGTATACTTACTCTTACGATCTGCATTGTCTTGCTTAGCCTGAATTTCTGGCAGACTTGAACGAGCTTCTACGATATAAGCCTTGGTATTTTCCTTGAACCACTCACTGTTGGTTTTATTTGGCAAGAAGAGTTCACGCAGACTTTCTAAGTAAGCAAAGAGGTCTCCTTTGCCTTTTTCCTTGGCTAGGGATTGTCGGTAAGCATTGAAGTTGTTTTGCGCTCGAAGATTGCCCATTCCAGAGTTCCCGAGAGCGATAATGGTATCAAGTGTCGAAGCGGCTTGATTGCCAAAGAAATCAAACTTATAGGCATTAAGGTCCTTGGTGTTGAAAGTTCCGTAATTGACATTGTACCAACGGTTGAGATAGGTCAGGCCAAGCATGAAGGCTTCTTTGTTCTGCAGAATCTTTTGGCTAATCGCATCCGCTACAGCAGGGCCTAGGGTGTTGATCGACTTGTCAACTGAAAGCACCTTGAGGAGTTCCTGACCTAGTTCGGCTTTGGTTTGTTCAAAGGCTTTTTCCAGATAAAGATCATCCAAGGAAGCTGTTTCACCAATCCCAAGGACCTTACGAACAGCAGCTGAGTCGTAGGTCACAGCTTTGAGTTCATCCAAGACACTCTCTTTAATGGATTGGTAGTCAGATAGGAAGGCTTCTGGCGTATAGAGCAAATTCTTATCAGCGATGCTATATTCAGCAATCTGGCCATTGGCAAAATCACCCTTGTAGGTCAGATCAAGATAAGCAATCGTCTTATCTGCATAATGCAGCATCAGTCTATTGATTTCACCCTTATGGCTGTTGACGTCCGTTATCAGCGTCGCATCTTTCATAGGAACCACATCTAGCAAGGCTACTTTGTTAAGTTTATCATCTTCAGCTAATTGATTAGCTGTATGAACGATAAAGTCTTTGTTGTAGAATGGTAATAGTTTTTCTACATTTTCGTAGGCTTGCTTTCTGGACTCCTGGGCTCCCCTCACTCGACTATAGTCTGTCTGATGCTGGTAAGCTTGCTGCAATGGCTCCTGGTCTGTCAAGTTCGAAGTGATTCCAAAAGACTGACGTTTGGCTTGCGCATCGGCCTCTGAAATAGAACGGACAAAACGCTCATCTTTTCGATTTGCTGTAGTCCCTTCAAGAACATGTGAGTCCCGAACCGAAGCCTCAGGATAGGGATCTCCTGTCATGGCATGACCATTTTGAACCTTGGCACTGGTCAAGACATTTCGGACCTGTCCATTGTTCCAAGTAGACCCGATCGCTCCACCGACTTGGCCAGAATGACCTCCATTTTGGATAGAACCGCTCACATAAGAAGTTTCTAATCTAGCTCCATTCTGCAAGCGACCAATCAAGCCACCAACACGCTGGTCTCCATTTCGACCTGTTACATGGATAGATACGTCCGCTTGACTCTTCTGCGCCAGTGATTGGTTGCCGTGGAAATTACCGACTAGGCCACCAATATTGTACTCCTGTCCCCCATCTTGGGTGCTGGTGATGGACCCTTTAAAGGCAACATTGGTTAATTTGGTGTTTTGGGCAACTCCAACTAGGCCACCGATATGCTTGTTACCAGATAAACTACCACTTACAGAAACATCCGTAATCGTTGCATTTTGAGCATTGCTAGCCAAGGCCCCTATAGAATCCTTGCCTGTAACTGCAGCCGATTTCAAGGTCAGTTGTTGGATGGTGGCATTTTTCAAGGTTGCAAAGAGTGGTTTTGCCAAGTTGTAGATGGTATAATCTTTGCCATCCACTCGGCTAGTTAGACTACCTGAAAATTCTTCTGGTACATAGCTTGTCACAGAATGTTCTAACTGAATCTCATCTGCTGAAACATCCGCTCCTAGTTTGAAGTTTCCAGTCGGGTTTGACTTCATGGCCTCTATGAGCGCTTTGAAAGACGTATAGACTCCTTCTCGACTAAGAGGCGTTTTCGGAAGATCAAAGGAGTAATCTGAACGATAATGGTCCCCTTCTCCCTCAACGAGCTGATCGGCTGATACTATTACGGAGTAGGCATTGCCCTTATCTGTAATCTTAGCAACAGGTAAGAGCATATCCTTGAACTTATCTGACTGAATGCGGACATAGTAGTTGTCCAAATCAGACGGCACTTCCGACAGAGATAGGTAACGTCGGTAGTGACTGCCATCTTTACCGTACAGCTCGATGCGATCGATGTCTTTGATTTCCACCTTCTTATAATCTAGCTGAACTGGACGTTGATCCTCTATACTAGTTTGTTCCCCTTGACCCAGATCATATTTCATGACAGTTTTGAGGGTATAAGGAGTATAGTAGTCCAAGTCATCAAGCGTCAATTTTTGAGTGAGGTCCACAAGGTCGACTTCCTTAATTAACGTTTCACCCTTGTATAGCTGCACTTTGGCTGATTGATAGCTAGCTGTAGCATCCGTCAAGTGATAGCTAAGAGAAACTTGGCGTTTGTCTTCTTCCTTCTCGACACGGACTAGAGAGAGGGTTGGTTTTCTCTTGACACCATCCAGAGCTTGACGAGCTGCCTCGAGATCCGTCCGAACTTGATCGACCAAGGCTTGATTGGCGAAAGGATTGTCCAAAACGAGCTTGGCCTGATCTAGAGCACGGCGATAGCGGAGTTTGGCTTGTTCATCAGCATACTGGTAAGCAACTATAGACTGAGTCACATCCTTCATCTCAAATTCAACTCCGAGAGTTTTCTTATCAACAGGTTGGCCGTCTAGATTATTCTTAGCAGTTTCAAGGGCTTTTTTCAAAGAATCAACCTGTTCTTGACTGGCATGAGATGTCTCAAATAAAGCTTGGGCATTTGCGACTGCCTGTTTATAAGACTCCTGATCTGCAGTGGTATCATTGAAATACTGATGCGTTTTCTGGATGCTATCGGCCTCTTCCACTAATTGGTGCAAGGGGTCGAGATCGAGGGTTCCTTTTTCTGGTTCCACAGGAGCGTGATCCGCATTTGTAGAAATTGGTTTTGTACCGACTTTGATAATCTGAGGAACTGCTTCTTTTGTGATAGTGTTAGAGATTTCCTCTGTATTTTCGACTTTTCCATCTACTAAATACTGACGAGTCACAATCGTACGGACACCATCTTGACCAGCTTGGCTAACTTCCCTTTGCCCCAAAGGCAGGTCTGCACTTTCCACTTCCTTAGTTGGATAGGGTTCGGCCACTGTTGTGGTAACGTCCTTTTCTTCAACGTTTAAGCTTGGAACTTCATTTACAGGAGCGTCTGTTGGTTTCTCGCTAACAGGAGCTGTTCCGACCGTTACGATCTCTGAGACCGCTGGAGTCGTCACTTCGTTGGAGATTTCCTGGCTTCTCTCTACTTTGCCATCTACTATGTACTGACGGGTGACAATCGTACGGACGCCATCTTGACCAGCTTGGGTTATCTTTGTCTGGCCAACTGGCAAGCTATCACTCTCTACTCGTTCTCGAGTGTAAGGTTCTGCTACCGTCATAGTAACGTCTTTTTCTTCGACGCTTAAGCTTGGAACTTCATTTATAGGAGCGTCTGTTGGTTTGTCACTAACAGGGCCTGTTCCAACTGTTACGATTTCTGAGACCGCTGGAGTCGTCACTTCGTTAGAGAGTTCCTGGCTTCTCTCTACTTTTCCATCTACCATGTACTGACGGGTGACGATTGTACGCACGCCATCTTGACCAGCTTGAGTTATCTTGATTTGGCCAACTGGCAAGCTATCACTCTCTACTCGTTCTCGAGTGTAGGGTTCAGCCACTGTTGTGGTAACATCTTTTTCTTCAACGTTTAAGCTTGGAACTTCATTTATTGGAGCGTCTGTTGGTTTCTCGCTAACGGACTCCCCTGGGCTTGGTTTTGTAGGAGAAGGGATCTTGCTTCCGACTTTTCTAATCTCAGAAGTCGGATCAGTCGTTACCTGATTGGAAACCTCCTCTGTATGGATCACCTGACCATTTAAAAGGTAGCTGCGGGTCACGATGGTACGACTACCATTTTTCCCTGCCTGAATCACCTCAGTTTGACCTTGTGGCAAATCATCCGCCTCTACTTCCTCCACTTGGAAAGGAATAATCTCTGTACGACTCGTTTCTTTACTATCAACCTTTAACTCTGGTTGTTCAAAGACAGGAGCTTCACTTGGTTTCTGAGCACGATACTCTTCTTGCGCTTGGCTTCCGTTCGAAGTTTGGACTGGAGTATCAATAGGAGCCGAATGATTCAACTCTTTCTTGCCATCAACTGGAGAGTTTACTTCTTTTTGAGATTTCAAATACCCTACATATTGGTAGCCTTCAATCGTAAGTGGGGATTGCAATGTTTCCCCGACCTGTACAGTCAATTCCTGATTATAGTCTGCCAGCATTTGATTTGTCAAAGCCAAGGAAGTTGGCGCAATCAGCTGACTTCCTAGACTGGTCAAAAGCATGAATGAAGCAAGTTTCTTGCGATCATCTCTGCCCAGTTTAATCGCTACGACCAGTAGCACAATGCCTGCCCCTGCTGCAATTGAGCTAATGAGTTGGCTGTGACCAGTTGCAGGCAGCTGTCTCGTCGGACGATAAATCAAATAGTAAGTATCATCTGTTTCCTCAGCAAACTGTGGCAATTCTTTGACTACCAACTGCTTCTCTTGGTCCGTGAGTTCACTCTCTGTCACGTACTTATAGTGAATCTGTTTTGTGACGGATGGCGTCTGTTCACTAGCTGCTACATTTGCAAGAGAACCTCCTCCACTAGAAAGGTAGAAAACGCCTACCAGAGCAGAAACCAAACCAACCGAAACTTTTCTCAATGAAAAACGTTGGTGCTTTTCTCCTAAATAATTTCTTTTCATTCCTAATCTTTCCTTCATCATGATTTGAATCCCCTCTATTCTACCGAAATTTACTAGATTATTCAATTTATTTGCTATAAATAATAGCCACAAAAAACTGCTAATCTTTTCAGTTCATTTACGCTTTCAAAATCCTTATCTAATCAGGTATTGAATGCACAAACAAGATCATGGAGAAACCACAGAAAAATTCCTAGGTAGCCTTAAACCTAGGAATTTTTCAAATTTTAATCAAACAGAATCGTTTCCTTATTTCTTGAAAATAGACTGCCTGAAGTCGTCTGTCTCACGAAGATAAGCATTGTAAATCTTCTTCTTGAGCAGGTTAACCCAGCTAGCTTCGACACGGCTAGTAGCATTGGTAATGTTGCGTACATCCTCTGCCACGGCTGCGTCCATCAACTGCTGCATCTCTGCATAAGAACGAATGGTTACTTTCTTGGTACTGTTTGGATTTTTAAGCTCGTACTCAATGGTAATTGGCTTCAGCTTGGTCAGCTGATCAATCCGCTCCTTGTACATGGCCTTCTTGAAGGCTGCCCAAGAGGTGTATTCACCCTTAAATACATTTTCCAAGACTTTCTGGTCTGTCACGAGACCAACATCTCTTCCAGACCATCCGTCCCACGTTTTCTTGCCTTCATCGAAGGCTTCCTGAGAGTACTGACCAGAAACATAAGGGACAAATCCGTCATGGTAGCCCTTGGCTGCTAGTAATTCATAGGCTGTGCGACGGAACATAACGTCACCTGGTGCTCCATTTGGATTGCTTAAGGCTGAGTAAATTGGTGAGAAGAGGCTGAGACTGAGGTAGCCATTTCGACCATATTTCCCACTTTCCTTATTCTCCCGACGAGTGATCACATCATTTTCAATCAGGGAGTCAAAGGTCTTCAGTTGCTTGATTTCCTCAGCAGTAAAGCTTCGCGTCTGGTTACCAGCGTGGGTCTCCTTACCATACTTATCTGTAATATAGTAATTCTCCATCTTCCTGAACCACTGTAACTTGGCAGCATCACTCTGCTTCAGCATAGAAGTACCTTCTAGATAGTCCAAGGTGTAGATCATGTCAAACATACCATGGACATAGTGTTGTAGGTCTGCTTCATTTTGAACACGTTCCTTGAAATTATAGGTATGCATACGTGTCTTAGAATCCTTGTCCACCTTGAAGAGAGTATTGAGCGTAATGGTTGGTTCATCTGGGCTTGGCGAAGATTGCAAGAGTCCCCGAGCATAGAGTTCCGCACCCAAGCCCTCACGACGACCATAGCCTTCGAAGTAAATTGCACCGTCAGAATTATGGGTCATCTCATGCGTGTAGACTGAGTTTCCATAGTCTTCTAATAATCGTGCCCTATCAAAATGGGTCACACTTCCCGTAGCGTAGGCATTGTAGCCCTTGCTTGGATACCACTTGCCGGCTGGTCCAAAGAATTCCTGCATAGCCTGTGATTTTTTGTCATTAGCTGGAGCCCAATAGCTTTGTCCTGCTTTGTCAGTTAAGAAGAACCCATCATAAACCAGAACAGAACGGAAGAGCTTGTCCTTGCTTTCTGGATTCAGAATCTTGTACCAGAAATCATAATGGTCGCGCTGGTATTCAGCTGTTTTTCTCACTCTGTCTTCGACATATTCAGCTAGCTCAGCGTCTGTGCGCACCCTGTTATTAGCATCCAGGCGATAGCGATCATAAGCTCCCATAGAGAGGGTAGACATATTGGAGATAGCATAGACACCCTTCTCTGTCATGGTCAAGAGTGGCAGGAGCATGCCCTTGTGTTCCCAATTATCTGCTGTAATCTTGTCATAAACACCGACAGAGTACTTGCTCTTGCCCTCGGCTGCATCCTGAAGCTGTCTAGCCTCTGCTACATCCGATTTAGCCTCAACGATGTAGGCCTTTGTATTGGTTTTGAGCCATTCATTATTAGTCTTATATGGTAGGAAGAGCTGACGGTAGCCTTCAAGGTAATTGAAGAGTCCTCGCTTGCCAGTTGCTTCAGAGAGCGAATTGTCATACGCTGTATAGTTGTTCTTAGCCTTGAGATTCTCAAGTCCTGATTTCCCTAAAGCAATGATTGTATCTAAAGTCGAAACATCATTCTTACCGTAGAAATCAAACTTGTAAGCCGACAAGTCCTTAACATTAAAGTTATCATAGTTGATATTATACCAACGGTTAAGGTAAGTCAGACCCAATAGGAAAGCTTCTTTATCAGCAAGAATCTTCTTAACAAGATAATCCTTAACTACTTCACCTTCAGTATTGATAGCCTTATCCATAGCCAGAACTTTTCGTAGTTCTACTGACAGTTTGCTTTTCACTTGCGTAAATGCGGTGTCTAAATATAGTTCATCCAAAGAAGTGTCTGCTGTTACTCCGAGAGCTGTACGCATAGCTGGCGAATCAAGAACAACCTTGTTCAGTTCTGGCAAGACTTGATTTAGAACACTTGTATAATCTGATGCAAAGGCTTCTGGAGTATAAAGAAGGTCTAACCCCTTGATACTATACTCAGCAATACCTCGGTTGACGAAATCTCCCTGATAAGATATTTCTAGGTAGTCAATAGTATTGTCCATGTAGTGCAGCATCAAACGATTGATTGCAGTTTTATTGCCATGGATATCAGTGATAATCTGGTCACCCTTCATCGGAACAACATCCAGTAGGTACTCCTTATTCAACTTATGCTCTTTCGGAATCTTGTTCGCAAACGAAACAATGGTTTCTTTATTGTAGAAAGGAAGCAGTTTCTCCATATTCGCATAAGAATATCCGCGGTCAAATTGAGCATTGTTTACTTCACCATAGTCGACAAAACGCATATTTAGATTCGTGTCATCTAGGCTAGTTGTGATGTCCATAGCAGTCAGTTTTTCTTCCATTTCTTCTTGAGTAATTGTAGAAGTAACAAACTGATCGTTTTTCAAGGTTTCACTTTTGGCAACTTTATAGGCTTGCGTAATGCGGTCGTTTTTGTATCCCTGATCCCCAGAAATACTGTAAACATTTGTACCGCTAACATTACTGATAACATTATCAACTAAACCATTGAAGTAGTTCGAGCCGACCACTCCACCGATTTGACCGTTAGTGGTTGAATTATATAATTTTCCTGTCACATAAGATTTGGTGATTCGAGCATTGTTTTCTAGACGTCCAACCAAACCACCGATACGTTGTTCATTTGATCGAGCACCACTAATAATCGTTACATCTGCTTTACTTTGGCTAAGAAGAGATTCTTCTCCTTTAAGGCTTGCAACCAAACCACCTACGTTATAAGCTTTGATGTGTTGATTGTTAGATAGGATGGTACCAGTAAAGGAACTATTGGTAATTTGCGTATTGGTTCCATTAACTACTAGACCCGCTACGTTAGAAGCGTTGCCTACTACCGATACTTTCCCCTGAACAGAAACATCTGTGATTCGAGCATTTTCCGCATTGCGTGCCAGCGCAGCCGAGTCATAGGTACCCACGATATTCACATTTTTAAAGTCTATATTGGTAATAGAAGACCCGTTCTTCATGTTTTCAAATAAAGGCTTGGCTAGATTATAAATAGCGTATTGCTTACCATTTTGACTACCTGTCAGACTACCTGTGAAGTTCCCTTTGAGGTAGACATAATCAGCAGGAGCTAGGTTGACCTCGCTCGCATCCAAATCAGCTCCCAACACATAATTTCCTGCCATATTTCGCTTCATAGCGTCTACCAATCCAGCAAAGCTAGTGTAGACATTTTGCTGACTAGGGACTGCCTTACTGATGTAGAAGTCGTGCCCAGACTTGTAGCCCGCTTCACTTTCTTGGACGAGTTCAGGAAGGGTTACATTAACCTTATAGACTGCCTTGCCATCTTTCTCTGCTTCAGAAATACTGTGAACTGGTAGGAGAATTTCCTTGGATTCGCTTGATTTGATTTTGACGAAGTAGGTAGACAGATCTGTAGGCATAGAGCTCATCGATACAAAGCGCTTGTATTGGTCATTTTCTTTATGATAAAACTCAACAGAATCAATATCACGGAAGGCAATCTTCTTGTATTCTAACTCAAAGTTACGACTGTCTGTCTCAAACTCAGTAAAACTGCCATTATCCAGTTCATAAGTCAACTTGGTTTTTAGAGTGTAGCCTGTGTAATAGTCTAGGTCGCCAATCTTCAAGCTACCAGCAAAGTTAGTAATCGGAAGAGTGCGAACCAGCTGATCTCCCTGGTACAATTCTGCAGTCGCTGAACGGAAGGATTTGGTCTGGTCTTCCAATCTATATTGGACTGTCACCGACTTATCATCAGCATTCTCAGTCAGACTTAGAATTGAAACAGTCGGCTTGACTTTAGGCACTCCATTTAGAGCTTCTTTGGCTGCTGTCAAGCTAACAAGAGCTTGGTTGACCTGTACTTGTGTAGCAGTCTGATTGTTCAAAACTCCCTCTGCCTTGGTCAATTCGTCAGTATAAGCTGTCTGCTTTTCTGAATCCGCATTCTTATATTTAACCGAAGTTTTAACCGTTGGATTTAAATCGTACTCAGTCTGAAGAGCCGTTTTAACAACTTCAAGACCACTTAATTGAGCCTTGGCTTGATTGATTTGTTCCACCAGTTGGTTGACTTCTGCTTGGCTGGCTTGGGATTGGCTCAGAATCGCTTGACCTGCCGTCAAAGCAGCATCATAGTTAGCTTGATGACTCTGACTATCGTTGAAATAACGGGCCTGAGCTTTAATCTGATCCGCTTCTGCCAAGAGATTATGCAGTGAAATTAAATCGAACTCCTCTAAAGCGTCTGCTTTCGGTGCATCATTTGGTACCATGCTTGGTTTAGCAGTTCCGACTTTGACGATCTGTGTTACGGGCGCCAAAGTTTCTTCATTAGACAACTCTTGGCGGTCGATTTCCTGACCATTGGAACTGTAGACTCGAGTCTTGATAGTTCGTTCGCCTTGGACACCCGGAGTTGCAATTTGGCGGGCATCTCGAACAAGCTCATCGGTTTCTTCTTCACGAATGCTAAAGTTAATTTTCTCAACCCGAGTTTCGTCGGTATAAGTGAGTGGATACTCTGGCAAAGCGTCTGCTTTTGGCGCATCGCTTGGTACCATGTTTGGCTTAGCTGTGCCGACTTTGACAATTTGTGTTACAGGAGCCAAGGTTTCTTCATTCGAAAGTTCTTGACGGTCGATTTCCTGACCGTTAGAACTGTAGACACGAGTCTTAATCGTACGCTCACCTTGGACTCCCGGAGTTGCGATTTGACGAGCATCTCGAACAAGCTCATCGGTTTCTTCTTCACGAATGCTAAAGTTAATTTTCTCAACCCGAGTTTCGTCGGTATAAGTGAGTGGATACTCTGGCAAAGCGTCTGCTTTTGGCGCATCGCTTGGTACCATGTTTGGCTTAGCTGTGCCGACTTTGACAATTTGCGTTACAGGAGCGAGGGTTTCCTCATTGGACAACTCTTGACGGTCAATTTCCTGACCGTTGGAACTGTAGACTCGGGTCTTAATGGTACGTTCGCCTTGGACTCCCGGAGTTGCAATTTGACGAGCATCACGAACAAGCTCATCCGTTTCTTCTTCACGAATGGTGAAATTGATTTTTTCTACACGAGTTTCATCCGTGTAAGTCAGTGGATATTCTGGCAGAGCATCTGCTTTCGGTGCATCACTTGGTACCATAGTTGGTTTAGCCGTGCCGACTTTGACGATCTGTGTTACTGGAGCCAAGGTTTCTTCATTCGAAAGTTCTTGACGGTCGATTTCCTGACCGTTAGAGTTGTATACACGAGTCTTAATCGTGCGTTCACCTTGAACACCCGGAGTTGCGATTTGACGAGCATCTTGAACCAATTCGTCCGTATGTTGCTCCTCAATGTTGAAGGCTATTTTCTCAACGCGAGTTTCGTCGGTATAAGTGAGTGGATACTCTGGAAGAGCGTCTGCTTTCGGCGCATCATTTGGTACCATAGTTGGCTTAGCTGTGCCGACTTTGACGATTTGCGTTACAGGAGCTAGTGTTTCCTCGTCAGACAACTCTTGGCGGTCGACAACTTGACCATTAGAACTGTAGACACGAGTCTTAATCGTGCGTTCACCTTGAACACCCGGAGTTGCGATTTGACGAGCATCTCGAACAAGCTCATCGGTTTCTTCTTCACGAATGCTAAAGTTAATTTTCTCAACCCGAGTTTCGTCGGTATAAGTGAGTGGATACTCTGGCAAAGCGTCTGCTTTTGGCGCATCGCTTGGTACCATAGTTGGCTTAGCTGTGCCGACTTTGACAATTTGTGTTACTGGATCCAAGGTTTCTTCATTCGAAAGTTCTTGGCGGTCAACAACTTGACCATTGGAACTGTAGACACGGGTCTTGATCGTGCGCTCTCCCTCAACACCTGGTGTTGTGATCTGGCGGGCATCTTGGACCAATTCATCCGTAGTTTGCTCTTCAATGTTGAAGGCTATTTTCTCTACACGAGTTTCGTCGGTATAAGTCAACGGATACTCTGGCAAAGCGTCTGCTTTCGGTGGATCGTTCGGTACCATGTTTGGCTTAGCCGTGCCGACCTTGACGATTTGTGTTACGGGAGCTAGAGTTTCCTCGTTGGACAACTCTTGGCGGTCAACCTCTTGACCGTTAGAACTGTAGACACGAGTCTTAATGGTACGCTCACCTTGGACTCCCAGAGTTGTGATTTGACGACTTCCTTCTGGAATCTCATCTGTATATTGCTCGTCAATAGAAAAATCAATCTTTTCTATTCTAACCTCATCATTTGTAGTCAATTCCAACTCAGAATTCTCATGAATAGGAGCTGTATCAGGATTTGTCCCATATTCTGTCAGTTCTGGAGTCTCACGAACTGGAGACGTCTCAGGACTGGTGCCATACTCTGCCAATTCTGGAACTTCGTGAACTGGCGCTGTTTCTGGACTGGTGCCATACTCTGCCAATTCTGGAACTTCGTGAACTGGCGCTGTTTCTGGACTGGTGCCATATTCTATCAATTCTGGAACTTCATGAACAGGCGTTGTTTCTGGAGTTGTACCATATTCCGTCAGTTCTGGAGCTTCGTGAACTGGTGCTGTTTCAGGAGTTGTGCCATATTCTGTCAATTCTGGAACTTCGTGAACTGGCGCTGTCTCAGGACTTGTGCCATATTCTGCCAATTCCGGAACTTCGTGAACTGGAGTTTCTTTTGGTATCGAGTTAGCTGGAGCTGTTCCAACTAAAATAATTTCAGAAACAGGTTCAACCGTCACTTGATCAGAAATCATTTCGCTTTTTACGATTTCTTGATCCTTATGAAAATGACGAGTCACTACTGTACGTTGACCTCGAACACCTGATTGTATGACTTTTGATTGCCCTTGAGCCAATTCATCGGAATATTGGTATTTTGTCTGATAAGGAAGTTCTTGAACTGACTCCTGCTCACTAATTTTTAGTTCTGGCAAGTCATAAACGGTGCTTAGACGAGCAGACTCTCTCTCCTTAGCAGCTATAGCTTCTCTTTCTCCCTCAGTTAAAGCATCACCCTTATCCGAAACAATCTCTTTCATATCAGGATTTGTTTCACTCGGTTTAAATTCACTTCCCTTCTCTTTCTCTAAATCAAGTGTCGGATTTTCCTTATGAGCAGAATGAGCTAAATGACTATCATTTTGTTCTTCATTCTTTAGATAACCGATATAGTCGTAACCGTCAATTTTCAATGGCGCTGGCAGTGCATCTCCAA
>CAUQPD010000026.1:0-22255 GCA_963519935.1 uncultured Streptococcus sp. | reverse complement strand
ACTTCGAGGATGCCAGCAGTACTAGCCCAACCCTCTTCTACAATGATGCCAACCAGCACGTGGCCAAGATGGTGGAAACTCGGATTGCCAATACCAACTCACCATGGTTGGCTGGAGTACAAGTGGGCGATATCCATGCCATTCCAGTATCGCATGGTGAAGGGAAATTTGTCGTGACGGCTGAGGAATTTGCAGAGCTCCGTGACAATGGTCAAATCTTTAGCCAATACGTTGACTTTGACGGCAAACCAAGTATGGATTCTAAGTACAATCCGAATGGTTCTGTAAATGCCATCGAAGGAATTACCAACAAGAACGGTCAAATCATCGGTAAGATGGGCCATTCAGAACGTTATGAAGACGGTCTTTTCCAAAACATTCCAGGAAATAAAGACCAACACCTGTTTGCGTCGGCTGTTAAATACTTTACTGGAAAATAAGACTTACATATTTTCTAATAGATAGTATCCGTAATGTAAAAGTCATGTAGATTTAGTTCTTGGTGATTGCAAAAGGTTTGTTTTGCGAGTGAAACGAGCTTCTACCGTATCATTCGACTCTACTGAAGGAATGATGCAAAAATAAAAATTAGGTATAAAAAATGACATACGAAGTAAAATCTCTTAATGAAGAATGTGGTGTTTTCGGTATCTGGGGACATCCAGATGCTGCTAAATTGACCTATTTTGGTCTCCACAGTCTTCAGCACCGTGGTCAGGAGGGGGCAGGAATCCTCTCCAATGATCAGGGGCAATTGAAGCGTCATCGCGATATGGGGCTTTTATCAGAAGTGTTTAGAAATCCAGCTAATTTGGATAAACTGACAGGAACGAGCGCGATTGGGCATGTTCGTTATGCGACTGCTGGCGAAGCTTCTGTAGATAATATCCAGCCCTTCCTCTTTCGCTTTCACGATATGCAGTTTGGACTTGCTCATAACGGAAACTTGACCAATGCCGAATCGCTCAAGCAAGAATTGGAACAAAGAGGAGCTATTTTCAGTTCAACTTCGGACTCGGAAATCTTGGCACACCTCATTCGTCGGAGTCACAATCCGAACTTGATGGGCAAAATCAAAGAGGCGCTTAGCCTTGTCAAAGGTGGATTTGCTTATATCCTGCTGTTTGAGGACAAGTTGATTGCGGCGCTTGATCCTAATGGCTTCCGTCCACTTTCTATTGGGAAAATGGCAAACGGAGCGGTGGTCGTTTCGTCTGAAACCTGTGCCTTTGAAGTCATTGGTGCCGAGTGGATTCGTGATGTGAAACCAGGAGAGATTGTAATTGTGGATGACAATGGGATTCAGTATGATAGCTATACGAATGATACCCAGTTGGCGATTTGCTCTATGGAGTATATCTACTTTGCCCGCCCTGACTCTAATATTCATGGTGTTAATGTCCATACAGCTCGCAAACGTATGGGAGCCCAATTGGCGCGTGAATTTAAGCACGAAGCGGATATCGTGGTTGGTGTGCCAAATTCCTCACTCAGCGCAGCCATGGGATTTGCGGAAGAATCTGGTCTGCCAAATGAAATGGGGCTGATCAAAAACCAATACACCCAACGCACCTTTATCCAGCCGACTCAAGAATTGCGGGAGCAAGGGGTGCGGATGAAACTGTCTGCTGTTTCGGGTGTTGTCAAAGGCAAACGTGTGGTGATGATTGATGATTCCATTGTTCGTGGGACGACCTCTCGCCGTATCGTTCAGCTTTTGAAAGAAGCAGGTGCGTCTGAGGTTCATGTTGCCATTGGTAGTCCAGCGCTGGCTTATCCATGTTTCTACGGGATTGATATCCAAACGCGTCAGGAGTTGATTGCGGCCAATCATACGGTCGAAGAAACTCGCCAAATCATTGGTGCGGATAGCCTGACCTATCTTTCGATTGATGGCTTGATTAATTCTATTGGCATCGAAACAGATGCGCCAAACGGTGGTCTCTGTGTCGCTTACTTTGACGGCGACTACCCAACTCCTCTATACGACTATGAAGAAGACTATCGTAGAAGTTTGGGGGATAAGACCAGTTTTTACAAATAGACGGATAAAGACTCTCCATGAAAGGAAAGGAAGAGAAGATGACAAATAAAAATGCTTATGCGCAGTCTGGTGTGGATGTTGAAGCGGGTTATGAAGTTGTTGAGCGGATCAAAAAGCACGTGGCTCGTACGGAGCGTGCAGGTGTCATGGGAGCTCTTGGTGGCTTTGGTGGCATGTTTGATCTTTCAAAAACAGGTGTCAAAGAGCCTGTCTTGATCTCAGGGACTGACGGTGTCGGAACCAAGCTCATGCTGGCTATCAAGTACGACAAGCATGACACGATTGGGCAGGACTGTGTAGCCATGTGTGTCAATGATATCATCGCTGCAGGTGCGGAGCCCCTCTATTTCCTCGACTATGTAGCGACTGGGAAGAATGAACCAGCTAAACTGGAACAAGTCGTTGCTGGAGTGGCAGAGGGTTGTGTACAAGCAGGTGCGGCCCTCATCGGTGGGGAAACGGCTGAAATGCCTGGTATGTATGGTGAAGACGACTATGACTTGGCTGGTTTCGCAGTCGGTGTGGCTGAGAAATCTCAAATCGTCGACGGTTCAAAGGTGGCAGAAGGCGATGTTCTTCTCGGACTTGCCTCAAGTGGGATTCACTCAAATGGTTACTCCCTCGTTCGTCGTGTTTTTGCGGACTACACAGGTGAGGAAGTCTTGCCGGAATTGGAAGGCAAGAAACTCAAGGAAGTCCTTCTTGAGCCGACTCGTATCTATGTCAAGGCTGTCTTGCCACTCATCAAGGAAGAGTTGGTCAACGGCATTGCCCACATCACAGGTGGGGGCTTTATCGAGAATGTTCCTCGTATGTTTGCGGCTGACCTAGCTGCGGAAATTGAAGAAGACAAGGTTCCAGTGCTTCCGATTTTCAAAGCCCTTGAAAAATACGGTGAAATCAAGCACGAAGAAATGTTTGAAATCTTCAATATGGGTGTGGGTCTCATGCTGGCAGTCAAGCTTGAAAATGTAGCCCGTGTCAAGGAATTGTTGGATGAACCAGTCTATGAAATTGGTCGCATCGTCAAGAAAGAAAACGAAAGTGTCATCATCAAATGAAAAAAATAGCGGTTTTTGCCTCTGGTAACGGCTCAAATTTTCAGGTGATTGCCGAAGAATTTCCGGTGGAGTTTGTCTTTTCAGACCATCGTGATGCCTATGTGCTTGAGCGTGCAGACAAGCTTGGCGTTCTGTCCTATTCTTTTGAACTCAAGGAGTTTGAGAACAAGGCAGACTATGAAGCAGCACTTGTTGAGCTATTAGAAGAACACCAGATTGACTTGGTTTGTCTCGCAGGCTACATGAAAATCGTTGGGCCGACCTTATTGGTGGCTTATGAAGGTCGAATCATCAATATCCATCCAGCCTACTTGCCAGAATTTCCAGGAGCTCATGGGATTGAGGACGCTTGGAATGCTGGTGTTGCTGAGAGTGGCGTCACCATTCACTGGGTGGACTCCGGTGTGGACACAGGCAAGGTCATCAAACAAGTCCGTGTGCCACGTCTAGCTGATGATACCATCGAAAACTTTGAAGCTCGCATTCATGAGGCAGAGTACAAGTTGTATCCAGAAGTCTTGGATAGTTTGGGAGTGGAGAGAAGGTAAGAAGTAGATCAAGTTTTGATTGCGCAATCTTGCTAGGAGAAAAAATGATTGAACTGAAATTGGTAGATGAGAGTAGTTTTCAGGCAGTACTGGATTTGAAAATATCTGAAGCTGATGAACGAGCACGTTTCGTGGCTCCAAACGTACGCTCTTTAGCTGATGCATGGCTCTACCGGAAAAACGAAGATGTGTTTCCGATGGCAATCTATTGGGATAAGCAAGTGGTTGGCTTTCTCCTGCTAGAAATAGACAAGGATGAAGCGGAATACTTTATCTGGCGGATAATGATTGGTCAGCAGTACCAAGGAAGAGGTTATGGTCGAAAAGCCTTGGAAGTTCTAATCAAAGAGGCTCAGATGGATAGAGCTTGCAGTCATATTACCGCAGATTATGTGGTTGGAAATGAAAAAATGAAGCACCTGTTGACTAGTCTGGGTTTTCAGGAAACAGGATTTATAGAAGAAAATAACGAAGTCGCTATGCGCTTGGATCTAAAGAAAGAGGAATAGAATGACGAAAAAGGCCTTAATCAGCGTCTCAGACAAAGCGGGCATTGTTGAATTTGCCCAAGAACTCAAAAAACTTGGTTGGGATATTATCTCGACAGGTGGGACAAAGGTTACCCTTGATAATGCTGGGGTGGAGACCATTGCAATTGATGATGTGACTGGTTTTTCAGAAATGATGGACGGCCGTGTCAAGACCCTTCATCCAAATATCCATGGTGGGCTCTTGGCTCGTCGTGACTTGGATAGCCACTTGGAAGCAGCCAAGGACAATCAAATTGAGCTCATCGACCTTGTAGTGGTCAACCTTTATCCTTTCAAGGAAACAATTCTCAAACCAGATGTGACCTACGCTGATGCGGTTGAGAACATCGATATCGGTGGGCCATCTATGCTTCGTTCAGCAGCGAAGAACCACGCTAGCGTAACAGTTGTGGTAGATCCTTCTGACTATGCTGTGGTTTTGGAAGAATTGTCAGCTAATGGCGAAACGACTTATGAAACTCGCCAACGTTTAGCAGCTAAGGTTTTCCGTCACACAGCAGCTTATGACGCCTTGATTGCAGAGTATTTCACAGCTCAAGTGGGTGAAACAAAACCTGAAAAACTGACCTTGACTTATGACCTCAAACAAGCCATGCGTTATGGGGAAAATCCTCAGCAGGATGCGGACTTCTACCAAAAAGCTTTGCCGACAGACTACTCAATTGCATCAGCGAAACAGCTCAACGGTAAAGAATTGTCCTTCAATAACATTCGTGACGCGGATGCCGCTATCCGTATCATCCGTGATTTCAAAGACCGTCCGACAGTTGTAGCATTGAAACATATGAATCCATGTGGAATTGGTCAGGCAGATGACATCGAAACTGCTTGGGATTACGCTTATGAGTCTGACCCAGTGTCTATCTTTGGTGGAATTGTTGTCCTTAACCGTGAGGTGGATGCTGCGACAGCTGAGAAGATGCACGGCGTTTTCCTCGAGATCATCATCGCACCAAGCTATACCGATGAAGCGTTAGCTATTTTGACTAATAAAAAGAAAAACTTGCGTATCCTAGAGTTGCCATTTGATGCCCAAGACGCTAGCGAAGTGGAAGCAGAATACACAGGTGTAGTAGGTGGACTTCTGGTGCAAAACCAAGACGTGGTCAAAGAAAGCCCAGCTGACTGGCAAGTGGTGACCAAACGCCAACCAACTGAGACAGAAGCGATTGCCCTTGAGTTCGCTTGGAAAGCTATCAAATATGTCAAATCAAACGGAATCATCGTAACCAATGACCACATGACACTTGGTGTTGGCCCAGGTCAAACCAACCGTGTGGCCTCTGTTCGTATCGCCATTGACCAAGCTAAAGACCGACTTGACGGCGCTGTGCTTGCTTCCGATGCCTTCTTCCCATTTGCGGATAACGTGGAAGAAATCGCCAAAGCAGGAATCAAGGCCATCATCCAACCAGGTGGGTCTGTGCGTGACCAAGAGTCTATCGAAGCAGCGGATAAATATGGCTTGACCATGGTCTTCACAGGCATGAGACATTTTAGACATTAAGAATAAAAACATGAGCATTTCCAATTATGGAAATGCTCATGTTTTGAATTATATGAGAGGGAGAAGATTAATCATTTAGTAATGTTGAATTATATTCTGCTATAAATAGTAGAAAAGTATTTATTGTCCATAGTTTGTTATCTTTAAACATTTCATTTTGGATGGTTAATAATATTAGATACTCGAAGTCATTAATTGGTTGTAAATTACGATATTCGTGTTCAGATAAAATATGTGTTGAACAGGGATAAGTTATGATGCGTTTGTATTTTAAAATTTGTAATTTTACAATTCTCTTAAGTAACCTTTTTATGTGGATTTTATAAGAAATTTCACCATTGAAGTAGGTTTCAAAATTTTTATCTAGATAACAGTTTAAATTTTCTTTTTTCTTGTCATCTATATTTAATTCATTGCATATTTCTTTTAGAGACTCAGAACTGCAGCAGTTTAATAATTTAGAAACGGTATCGTGTTGCAATATTGCAGAGCTACCTAGAATACTTTTTAATCGTTTCGGAATGATGAAAGGAACTTGGAATACTTTGTAAAGTTCATTATTTTTAATACTTGCTTTATATTCCTTACCCGTCACAATTTTATTTAAATATTTATTTAAAAATTGTAAGTCATTATTGATTTCTAAATCAAAATAAGATTCAACCATTGGGTAATTTATATAGAGTTGGCCATTATTGGTTACATCGCTGAAATATTTTTGTAATCGCTGTATCTTGTATATAGAAAAGTTGGGATCTTGTGCTTCGTAATCAAAAATTAAAAAAATATTTTTATAATTTCTTTTTCTACCGATAGATCCAAATCTTTGAGAATCATATTTATTTAAAACAAAAGGTAAATCCACATCATTGGAGGGATCATCCCATTCCTCTCCATATTCTTCTTGAATTTTCTGGTATAATTGGTAAATATTTGTACCAAAAATATGTATATTCTCTTCAGTAATACTAAGTTCAGGGAAAACTTCGATAATAAGTTTAAAAAGTTCATTTTTTTCATGATGTCCTTCGACTATGAAAAGGGTTTGACCTCGTGTTTTATTATTCATAATCAGCAAACTCTCCGCTAATGTACATCTTTTCTAAATTATGTCCTTCTCGTAATTCTCTCTCAGTAGCTCTGTTTAAAGGTGTTATAAATCCTTTTTGAGATAAAATGAACAAACAGTCAGGTCTAAATAATTCATTAGACATCATATTTGTATCGTGGGTAGTCAAAATGATTTGGGCGTCTGGAAATATTTTTTTAAAATGACGTATCAGTCTTTCAGAAAGTTCGTAATGATAAAAAGCATCAAATTCATCGAAAAATAAAAATTTAGGAGAATTGTTGGTTCTGAGGTTTTCAAAGCGATATAGGATTCTAAAATATAATTTAGCTAAAGCCAATGTTCCACTTGATGCTTCATTGAAGAATGGAACACTTTTATTTTTATAAATAAAACAAAGGATATCCTTTCCGTCTATTTGCTCTATTGCATCTAAGCGACAACATATTCCCATATCATTGAGAAATAATTCCAATCCTTTTGCTACTTTTTTATGATCTAGTGTATTTCGAAACCAAAAATTTAACAAAGGTTTATGAGACTCGTGGTTGATATATAACATATTTCGAATAAATGTTCGGATAGATGTAAGAATAGAAGTATCTAACTTAGAGGTATTAGTTATTAGCCATGCTAAAAAAGAAGTGCTTTCTCCGTCTAAATTTTGTTCATCACTTGAAATCTGCTCTAAATAATTAGTTATTAATATGTTAAAGTCGTTATTTATAATACCTAATTTATTAGCTACGTCCTTTATAGTAGTAGACGATATTGGGTCAGTAGATAAATCCACTTTCCAGATTAATTCGCTATTTATAGATAGTGCTTCAGTCTGTATAACCTGATACTCATCCTTTGTATAAATATATTCGATTTCATCATTATTAAGTAAAAATGTATAGTGAAAAGTGGCAATATTACTATTCGAGTTATTATTTAAAAAAGATGTAAAATTTTGATCATCACTTAAGGGTCTACTAGAAAGATTTTTAGTAATATCAAATAATGCTAAACCTAAATTAGATTTTCCTGTAGCATTTCTACCGTATATTAGCACTTTACTCAAAATATTATTTGATAAGCAGTCCTCATTAAATTTATAACCTCCGACTTGTGAAAAATCAATTGAGATTTCATTTTCAAAGTTTTTGTAATTCTTTACAGAAAAGTATTTTAGCATTTGTCAGTCCTCCTATTACGATTATTATACCATAAAAAATCCTTTCCGTAAAAAAATTACGGCTCTTGAGTTCGCTTGGAAAGCTATCAAGTACGTCAAATCAAACGGTATCATCATCACCAACGACCACATGACGCTGGGTGTCGGCCCAGGTCAAACTAACCGTGTGGCCTCTGTTCGTATCGCCATTGACCAAGCCAAAGACCGTCTTGACGGCGCTGTGCTTGCTTCCGATGCCTTCTTCCCATTTGCGGATAACGTGGAAGAAATCGCCAAAGCAGGTATCAAGGCCATCATCCAGCCGGGTGGGTCCGTCCGTGACCAAGAGTCTATCGAAGCTGCTGATAAATATGGCTTGACCATGGTCTTCACAGGAGTGAGACATTTTAGACATTAAGAAGTAAAAGGGAAGAAAACAGTTTCTTTCCTTTTTTTGGTTTAAAATGCTAAGTAAAACAGGATTAAAACGAACGTTTGTGGTATAATGTTAGTAAATAATTCGCAAAAGAGGTTGAGAGATGAAGCTGTTAGTTGTCGGTTCGGGTGGTCGTGAACATGCGATTGCTAAGAAGTTGCTTGAGTCAAAAGACGTTGAAAAAGTTTTTGTAGCTCCTGGAAATGACGGAATGACTCTGGATGGTTTGGAATTGGTAAATATCTCTATTTCCGAACATTCTAAGTTAATTGAGTTTGCAAAGGCCAACGATATAGCTTGGACCTTCATCGGGCCAGATGATGCCCTTGCTGCTGGTATCGTGGATGATTTTAACAAAGCTGGGCTCAAGGCTTTTGGTCCAACAAGATTGGCAGCGGAGCTGGAGTGGTCCAAGGATTTTGCTAAGGAAATCATGGTCAAATACGGCGTTCCGACAGCAGCCTATGGCACATTTTCAGATTTCGAGGAGGCCAAGGCCTATATCGAGGAGAAAGGCGCTCCTATCGTTGTCAAGGCGGATGGATTGGCGCTTGGGAAAGGTGTCGTCGTTGCTGAGACAGTCGAGCAAGCGGTCGAAGCCGCTCACGAGATGCTTTTGGACAATAAATTTGGTGACTCAGGTGCGCGTGTGGTTATCGAGGAGTTTCTTGCAGGAGAGGAATTTTCACTTTTTGCCTTTGTCAATGGGGACAAGTTCTACATCATGCCAACGGCTCAGGACCACAAACGTGCTTACGATGGCGACAAGGGCCCTAACACTGGCGGGATGGGTGCCTATGCGCCAGTTCCTCACTTGCCACAGAGCGTGGTTGACACAGCGGTTGAGACCATTGTCAAGCCAGTTCTTGAAGGCATGATCAAAGAAGGACGTCCCTACCTTGGTGTCCTTTACGCGGGTCTTATCTTGACAGTTGATGGACCGAAAGTCATCGAGTTCAATTCACGCTTTGGAGATCCTGAAACACAAATCATCTTGCCTCGTTTGACATCTGACTTTGCGCAAAATATCACTGATATTTTGGATGGGAAAGAACCAGAAATCACTTGGACGGACAAGGGTGTGACACTTGGCGTAGTTGTCGCATCCAATGGGTACCCGCTAGACTATGAAAAAGGTATTGAGTTGCCAGCCAAGACAGAAGGTGACATCATCACCTACTATGCCGGAGCTAAGTTTTCGGAAAATAGCAGAGCACTGCTATCAAACGGCGGACGTGTCTATATGCTCGTCACCACAGCCGATACCGTCAAAGAAGCCCAAGAAACCATCTATCAAGAACTCTCTCAACAAAACACAGAAGGTCTCTTCTACCGAACAGATATCGGAAGCAAGGCAATTAAGTAAAGATATAAGAATAACGCGACGAAGTCGCCAAATACGATAATGGTTGCATAACTTGCGAGCATTAGCGAGCTAATATAGAGCAATCACCGCCGTTGTGAAAGAACGATTGGATGATAAGCCAATCGTTCAGGGAAATCGGAAGACCTTGGGCTTCCGATTTAGGCATGAGACACCTTTGGTGGCTGCTGCCGTCCCTCACAACTTAAGGTGATTGTTGAAAGGAAGAAAAAGGAGAATAAATGAAACCAGTAATTTCCATTATCATGGGCTCAAAATCCGACTGGGAAACTATGCAAAAAACAGCAGAAGTTCTAGACCGCTTCGGTGTAGCTTACGAAAAGAAAGTTGTCTCTGCCCACCGTACTCCAGACCTCATGTTCAGACATGCGGAGGAAGTTCGTAGTCGCGGTATCAAGGTCATTATCGCAGGTGCAGGTGGCGCAGCCCATTTGCCAGGGATGGTCGCAGCCAAAACAACCCTGCCTGTCATCGGTGTACCCGTCAAATCACGCGCTCTTAGTGGCGTGGACTCGCTCTACTCTATCGTTCAGATGCCGGGTGGTGTGCCTGTTGCGACTATGGCTATCGGGGAAGCTGGAGCGATTAATGCGGCTCTCTTTGCCCTCCGTCTCCTATCAGTAGAGGATCAAGCTATCGCGACAGCATTGGCAGATTTTGCTGAAGAGCAAGGAAAAATCGCAGAGGAGTCTACAAATGAACTCATCTAAAACAATCGGAATTATCGGTGGCGGTCAGCTGGGGCAGATGATGGCCATTTCTGCTATCTACATGGGACACAAGGTTATCGCGCTGGATCCTACGGCGGATTGCCCGGCCTCTCGTGTGGCGGAAATCATAGTGGCTCCTTATAACGATGTGGCTGCCCTCCGTCAGTTGGCTGAGCGTTGCGATGTACTCACCTATGAGTTTGAAAATGTCGATGCAGACGGTTTGGATGCTGTTATCAAGGATGGACAACTTCCACAAGGAACAGACCTACTCCGCATCTCTCAAAATCGCATCTTTGAAAAGGACTTCCTTTCCAACAAGGCACAAGTCACGGTGGCGCCCTACAAGGTTATGACCTCAAGCCAAGACTTGGCAGATATGGACCTGTCGAAAAACTATGTCCTCAAGACTGCGACAGGTGGTTATGATGGGCATGGGCAAAAGGTCATTCGCTCGGAAGCAGACTTGGAGGAAGCCCGTGCACTAGCAGACTCAGCAGACTGCGTCTTGGAAGAATTTGTCAACTTTGACCTTGAAATTTCTGTCATCGTATCAGGAAATGGCAAGGACGTGACGGTTTTCCCAGTTCAGGAAAATATCCACCGCAACAACATCCTGTCTAAGACCATCGTGCCAGCTCGCATTTCAGAAAGTCTAGCAGCCAAGGCCAAAGCTATGGCGGTTCGAATCGCAGAACAACTCAACTTGTCTGGAACTCTTTGCGTGGAAATGTTTGCGACGGCAGATGACATCATTGTCAATGAAATCGCCCCACGCCCACATAACTCAGGACACTACTCAATCGAAGCCTGCGACTTCTCTCAGTTTGACACCCACATTTTAGGTGTTCTCGGAGCACCAATGCCAGCTATCCAATTGCATGCCCCAGCCGTTATGCTCAACGTTCTCGGCCAGCATGTCGAGGCCGCTGAAACATATGTCACAGAAAATCCAAGCGCCCACCTCCACATGTATGGTAAAATAGAAGCGAAGCACAACCGCAAGATGGGACATGTGACTTTGTTTAGTGATGCGCCGGATAGTGTGGAAGAGTTTGGGGAAGGGATTGATTTTTAAGGAAATATGAAAAAATATTTTAAAAATAACACAAAACAATTGATATGTTTATTGTTACTAGTGATGGCATCTGGTCCCTTTTTCTCAGTTGTTATCGGAACTTTTTCCAATTATTTGAATTCCAAATTAGGTGATTGGTTGAGTTTTTATGGAAGTGTCGCTGGAATTGTAATCTCATTGATTGTTGTTCATCTACAATTATCGCTCGAAGAAGAAAAGGAATTACGTAAGTATCGACCAGAGTTGATTTTAAGCAATGATTATCAGCTTATCAAGCCAAACTGTAGAGTATATTTTGATGATAAATATTGGTTTCATCTAAGAAAATCAGAAAATAACAAACAGTATGTAGCAGCTAATAGTTTTGAAGAATCTTATTCTAATAAGGATAAAAGAGATAAAATTTTATCTCTTGAAATTGTTAACAATCAACCTATATTTAATATTCGCATCTTATTTGGGGAAAGTTTGGACGGTGAGCTGATACCAAAATTAAATGCGGAGCAAAGATTATATGTAATCTCGAAAGCACATCAAGAAGAGATACATCAACATATCTTAGGTAACAAGCCTAATTTTAATCACGTTCCAGAGACGATCACTTTATTCTTTACAACACTTTCAGGAGAAGTGTGTAAGTATATTTATAAAGTTGATGGCAAAGGATATTGTAGTATCAATCGAAAGTATTTTGGGGTAGACTATCCTGAAGTTGCTAAAAATATTCATATTTGTGACTATATTGTCAGTAAATAGAAAGTATTGAATAAATTTAGTTTTTATGGATTAACGTATTTTTTATTTTCGTCGAAAGGGATAGGATTGCAGTAATTTATGATTTACCGCTGTATACAGATTTGAATACATTAGATCGCTATCCATCTGTGTGGATTGAAAAATAAGGGTTTGAATAAATGGTGAAATTAAAAAAATTACAAAAAGAATTTTTAAATCTTGGTTATACTGTTAGTGATGAAGATCCAAAAGAAGGTGGCGAAGGTACTGTATACAAAGCAGAAAAAGGACAAAATCTTTATGCTATCAAAGTTATTAAAGATTTAAGAACGGATAGAATTAAAAGATATAAACAGGAAATTGAAAGTGTTCAAAAATTAAATCATCACAATATTATAAAACCTATTTATGGAGAATTATTGATTGATGGTGGAGAAGTTCAGTACAGTGTTATGCCATTCTATGAAAATGATTTAAAAAAGATCATTCCCCAATTATTAGATTATGAGCAGATTTTTAACATTATCATTGAACTGGGAGAAGCTTTAAAGTACATTCATAGCAAAGGTATTATACACAGGGATTTAAAGCCAGAAAACGTATTGGTTGCGGCAGATGACGGACATTTAGTTTTAACGGATTTTGGTATTGCACATTTTAAGGATTCTAATCTAACTAAGAAAAATGATTTGTTAAATAACAGAGTATATCTGGCTCCTGAACAATATATTAAAGGTAATGCTCAAAATGTGACTCAAGCAGCAGACATTTATTCATTTGGACTAATTATTAATGAGTGCTTTACTAAGAGAGTCGCTCACGGTGACAATCCTCGGTTAATAAGTGATGAGTATCCGTTTTTATTTGAACTTGACAATATAGTCAAAAAGATGTTAAGGCAAGATGCTGAAAAAAGAATAGGTATCAATTGTGCTTTAAGTTTGTTGAAAGAGGCTAGAGAAACTCTGTTTGAAGACTTAGATTACCTTAGTTGTGATTTGACGGACGGATCTCCAGAAGATTTATCTCCAGAAGAACTAGGAAGTATTTTAAGTCAAGCTAGTAAAGATGTTTATTTTGCGACTAAATTTAAGCTAGATGATGATATCACTAAACAGTATGAGTTAA
This sequence comes from uncultured Streptococcus sp., assembly GCA_963519935.1. Taxonomy (GTDB): domain Bacteria; phylum Bacillota; class Bacilli; order Lactobacillales; family Streptococcaceae; genus Streptococcus. Next base: position 8,845 of record CAUQPD010000026.1, on the reverse strand, counting down.
ATTATCATAAAAACATTAGTTTTAGTGTTTCTCCTTATTTAAAAAATTTAGCTGCTGGTTATAAAATTTTGGATGTTTGTCGAAAAAAATTTATTTATGAAACTGCATATCCAGAGGGGCCAAGACTTTCATTTCTAAACGAAAGTGAGTATAAAGGTCTTCATGATAGATTAGAGGCAGTTCTCAATATATATATGATTTCAGGTAGGATTTATGGACAAATAAAAAAATATTTTTCAGCATGTCTAGATTATCATGCTGAAGAGATTCTAACACAAATTGAAGATGAAAAATGGATGTATGATAATCTGTTTTACCACATAGAAGATGCACCAATACTTTGGTTAAGGATATTTTTATTAGAACTGGGTATTGAACAGAGTGAATTAGAAGACAATATTTTGATAAATTGGGATAGAGCGGTAGCTGGCAATGAGACAGAGTCATTTTTGTATAGAAGAGATACTGCATTCGATAAAAAACAATCTGAAAATATTAAATTGATTTGCCAAGAGCTTGCAAACAGGTGGGATGTGTCATATGATTATCTTGATGATGAAACTATCAGATTTATATTTGCAAATGAACATCAATTTGAAAATTTTAAAGATTTTGCAAGAAACAAAATAGAATCAAATCGTAGTTTGTGGTTAGATTTTAATGATGATATTATTCAAAAGTTTAGAGTCATTGATGGTGAAATTATTGTGGATTTAAGCATCTCTTGGGATATTGATTCACTTTTGGCAAAGGTACTTGGTCTTAAGAAAATAAATTAAAATTTTCAACAGTTATTTAAACGCTCAAAATAAACTAAAAATATAGAAAGGAATAAGGGCTCCGTATCCTTTAAAACTGAATACGGGGTACGGATTTGGTCAAAAAGATAGTTTTCCTAGAAGCTGACGCTTCTTAGTCTAAACTCCTATTTTGACTGTGTCCGCTTAACGCCCTTAATATCTTAAACATGATTGAAAGATATAGCCGCCCTGAGATGGCGAATATTTGGAGTGAAGAAAATAAATACCGTGCTTGGCTTGAGGTGGAAATCTTGGCTGACGAGGCATGGGCTGAGTTGGGGGAAATCCCTAAGGAAGATGTGGCTTTGATTCGCGAGAAGGCGGACTTTGACATCGACCGTATTTTGGAGATTGAGCAGGAAACTCGCCACGATGTGGTGGCTTTTACGCGTGCGGTTTCTGAGACGCTTGGTGAAGAGCGCAAGTGGGTTCACTATGGTTTGACTTCTACCGACGTGGTGGATACGGCCTATGGTTACCTCTATAAGCAGGCCAACGACATCATCCGTCGTGACCTTGAAAACTTCACCAACATCATTGCTGACAAGGCTAAGGAGCACAAGTTCACCATTATGATGGGTCGTACCCACGGTGTGCATGCGGAGCCTACAACCTTTGGTCTTAAATTAGCAACTTGGTACAGTGAAATGAAGCGCAATATCGAGCGTTTCGAGCATGCGGCTGCTGGTGTGGAAGCTGGTAAGATTTCTGGTGCGGTTGGGAACTTTGCCAACATCCCACCATTCGTAGAGCAATACGTCTGCGACAAATTGGGTATCCGTGCTCAAGAAATCTCTACACAGGTCCTTCCTCGTGACCTTCACGCTGAGTACTTTGCAGTTCTTGCTAGCATCGCGACTTCCATCGAGCGTATGGCAACGGAGATCCGTGGTCTTCAAAAATCTGAACAACGTGAAGTGGAAGAGTTCTTTGCTAAAGGTCAAAAAGGGTCTTCAGCCATGCCTCACAAACGCAACCCTATCGGTTCTGAAAACATGACAGGTCTGGCGCGTGTCATCCGTGGTCACATGGTAACAGCTTATGAAAACGTAGCTCTCTGGCACGAACGCGACATTTCCCACTCATCAGCTGAGCGTATCATCACACCAGATACGACCATTTTGATTGACTACATGCTCAACCGTTTTGGAAACATCGTTAAGAACTTGACAGTCTTCCCAGAAAACATGATCCGCAACATGAACTCAACTTTCGGTCTTATCTTTAGCCAACGTGCTATGTTGACCTTGATTGAAAAAGGCATGACCCGTGAACAAGCCTATGACTTGGTGCAACCAAAAACAGCTTACTCTTGGGACAACCAAGTAGACTTTAAACCGCTTCTCGAAGCAGATCCAGAAGTTACTTCCCGTCTGACTCAAGAGGAGATCGATGAAATCTTCAACCCTGCATACTACACCAAACGAGTAGATGATATCTTTGAACGTGTCGGACTTGGTGACTAATCATAAAATAAAAAAGCGAGATTCAATCTCGCTTTTTTCTATTCTTATCGAAGAGGTTTAGTCTTCTTTTCTCTTAGTCAGTCCGTAGGCTGCTAGAGTTGCCATGAGTCCTGCTGCGACCAAGCCTGCAGAGTCTTGACTTCCTGTTGCAGGGAGTTGTTTTTCATCTGCTTTGGCAGTAGTTGGTGCAGTTTGCTCAGTTTTCTCAACGGCAGTGCCGACTTCAACAACTTGAGTGACCGCTTCCTGTGTTACCACGCTATTGACAAGCGTTCTTTCTTCTTTTCCATCAGCAGTAGTACTTACAGAGTAGAAGGCAGTACGGTGGCCGTTAGCTCCTTTAGTAACAACTTGTGTTTGTCCTTTTGGCAATTGAGGATTTTCACGTGTCACAGTAGTGAATGGAATTTCTTCCTCTTGAATGTCCAGTCTCGGTTTTGTTTCTGCAGCTGGAGCAAGACCGTGTTCGTCCCCTACATGGGTTACAAGAGTTCCGACTTCAATAACTTGGGTCACTGCTTCTTGGGTCACAAGGCTATCTACAAGAGTTTTCACTTCCTTACCGTCAGCACTAGTGCTCACAGAGTAGTAATGACTGCGACGACCGTTAGCGCCTTTAGTAACGACTTGAGTCTTCCCTTTGAGCAAGAGTGGATTTTCACGTGTCACAGTAGTGAACGGAATCTCTTCTTCTTGGATATCCAGTCTTGGTTTCGCTTCGGCAGCTGGAGCAAGGCCACTTTCATCCCCTTTGTGGGTAATAGGGGCACCGATTTCAACCACTTGGGTCACAGGTTCTTTGGTTACTTGGCTATCTAGAACGGTTTCTGTTTGTTTACCATTTTCAGTAAGGACAGAGATGTAATGAGTGCGTTCGCCATCTACACCTGGTGTGACAATCTTTTCTTGCTTAGCTGGGAGGTTCGGATTTTCTTTTTTGGTAACCTCAAATGGAATCTTTTCTGCTCTTGTGATGAGTTCCGGTTTGGTTTCAACATTGGCAGCTAGTTCATTTTCATCGAGGCTTCCTGAGTGAGTTGCCGCTGGTTTGAGGCCTAGGCGGGCTGCCTTGAGTTTAGCTACAAGAGCGTCTAACTCGACTTGTTTGCTGCGGTTGAGGTTGTAGTTGAGAGCTTCTTTAGCTGCATTTAGGGCATCGAGACTTTCTTTGCTGTATCCTTCCAAGTTAGTAGGGATTTGAGCAAGCTCCTCACGGAGAGCATTGTAGTCAGCGCGGAAGTAGTCTTTGTTGTGATCTGCGAAGGCAGTCATGAGTTCAAAGATTTCTTCTTCCTTGTACTCAGCACTTGGTCTATCTGCCCAGATAGCAAGCATACTACCAATAGTAGGAAGGTCAACTTCAGGGTATTTAGTTGATGCTAGTTGATTAAATGGAGTTTTCTCGGTATTTTCGAGAGCTTTTTTGAGGAAGCCACCACCATCTTCTGGTTTTTGACCGAGAATGTAGTACCAGTCTCCGTTGGTATTAAGGAATTTATAGCCTTTACTTGCAAGGTACTGTGGAGATGCAAGGTTGTAGCCCCACCATCCTTTAGACCAGTAAGAGATGATGACATCCTTGTCAAACTCAACATCATCCTTGTCCTCGTAGTAGAAACCATCGTTGAAGGCCATCGGTTGAAGGCCTCTTTCTTTAGCCATAGCAGCAAGAGTGTTGGCATATTCAGCAAACTTGCCATAGAGTCCATACCATTTGAGGTAGTACCAACCTTGAGCGTTTGTAGCGTCATTAGCGTATTCGTCTGTACCGTAGTTAAAGATCTTAGTCTTGCCCGCAAAGAAGTCCATGTACTTGCCGATAAGGGCTTTGACAAAGTTCATCGCTTCTTCGTTTTCAAGGTCCATGGTTGTTTTAGAGACCTTGTCAAAGTTGGCTTGAGGATTTTGGATACCTAATTTTTCCATAGCGACAAGCATGGCATCCATGTGACCTGGGCTGTTGATCGCTGGGATGAGTCCAATCCCTTTTGATTTTGCGTACTCAATCAATTCAGTGATTTCTGCTTGACTAAGAGTGGTTCCGTTTGGATCATCGTAGTAAGCTTTTGTCCCTTCGATGATGGCATTTTTGACATCGTCGCTTGCATAAGTTTTTCCGTTAGCTGTGATGGTCATGTCATCAAGGAGGAAGCGAAGTCCATCGTTTCCTAGGAGAAGATGCACATCAGAGTAGCCGAGCTCGCTCGCTTTGTCTACGATACGTTTGAGTTGGTCGAGCGTGAAGTACTTACGTCCAGCATCGATAGAGATTACTTTGTTCTTGGCAAGCTTTTCAACTTCGCGTTTCGCGTCTTCTTCTTTTTGAGCTTCTGGTGTGAAGGTCAAGTTGCTGACAGCTTCTTGGAGTTTCGCGATTGCCTGGTCAATCGTGTCTTGTTGGGCGCGACTGAGGTTGCTATCGAGTGAGCGAATGGCTTTTTCAGCTTCTTTTACAGCTGCGACACTTTCTGCAGTATAGCGGTTAAGGTCTGTTGGGACTTCTTTCAGAGCTTGTTCAGCAGACTCATAATCAGCTGCGAAGTATTCAGCATTGGCATTTGCGAAGCTACGCATGAGTTTGAAGAGGCGTGATGGTGAATAGCGTGCAGATGGGGTATCCGCCCAAGCAGCTACCATACCCCCGATGAACGGGATAGTAGCTCCATCAGATTTTGGTACAGAAGTGATTGGAGTGTTCTTGATACCATTGAGTCCTTGGTCGAGGTTGTACCATCCTTGGCCATCGGCATTTCGTCCGAGGACGTAGTACCAAGCATCGTTGGTATTAAGGATTTGGTGGCCTTTTTCAACTAGAAGTTTAGAAGAAGCGACGTCGTATCCGCCCCATCCACCAGTCCACATAGAAACGATGATATCTTTGTCAAAGGTTCCAAAGCTAGTGTCGCTATTATAGTAGATACCATCGTTAAAGGCCATTGGTTTGAGGCCGTGAGATTTGACGATGCGAGCAAGGTCGTTGGCGTAGGCGATAAATTTGTCATAACCCTTGTCAGGGAATCCATCTTCTGGATACCACTTGTAGGCTTGAAGAACGCTCCAGCCTTTGGCGTTTGTAGCATCATTGGCGTACTCGTCTAGTCCGATATTGAAGATGTCAGATTTGCCAGCGAAGTAAGCAGCATACTTGTCGATCAGAGCTTTGGTAAATGCAACAGCCTCCTTGTTATCAAGGTCAACGGTACGAGCAGATTCCTTACCAAAGTAGTTGAAGTTCGGTTTTTGGATGCCTAGTTCTTTCATGGCATGCAAAATCGCATCCATGTGACCAGGGCTGTTTACAGTTGGAATGAGGCCAATACCTTTATTTTTAGCGTAGTTGATCAAGTCCGTCATCTGACTTTCTGTCAAATGGTTGCCGTTTGGATCCTTGTAGTAGGCATCAGTTCCGTTTTCGAGTGCACGTTTGACATCGTCGCTTGCATAGGTTTTGCCATTGGCTTTGATCGTCATGTCGTCCAACATAAAACGCATGCCGTCATTTCCAACTAGTAGATGAAGATCAGTATAGCCGTAGTGTTTGGCTTTGTCGATGATTTCTTTGAGTTGGTCTGGAGAGAAATACTTGCGTCCAGCGTCGATTGAGATCATTTTTCGTTTTGCCAGTTTTTCATTTACCTGAGCTGCTCGTTCCGTGCTAGGAGTGGCTACTGCAGGTGTGACGGCTTCATTTTTCTTTTCTGAAGAAGTGCTTTCAGCAGGAGTTTCAGCTGGGGCAGGGCTTTCTTTCTCGGCAGTAGGAGTTGGAGTAGCATTTTCTGTCACAACTGGTGCGCTTGACTCTTCTGTTGTTGGAGCAACTGTTCGAGGAGCCTCCTGGTCTTCTTTGACCTCCTCTTTTACAGGTTTGTCAGCCTTTTCTTCCAGTTTTTCTGGAACCTTGGAGTCTACAGCTTCCTTGACTGCTTGAGGACTCTCCTGAATAGTTTGAACAGTTTCTTCAGCTGTTGGAGCTGGAGTAATCCCGTCGGCAGATACGACTTGGGCGCTAAAAGCAAATCCTATAAGTACAGAAGCTGCCCCAACCGCGTATTTACGAATGGAGAAGCGCTGTTTCTTTTCTAGTTTCATGACAAAACCTCCTTGTTATTATCATATATGATAGCGTTTACATAAAACCAATTTTATTTTATTATCTAAGGAGTAAAATGTCAAGTGGGTTTATATAAGAACTATAATAAATAGAGGAAATCATAAGATTTAGGAGAAATTTGCTAATAAGGGATAAAACCGAGGAAAAACCAAACGAAAATTTACCTTGTTTTTAGTAAAAATGCTACTAATTAAATAAGAGCCCTTCATAGCGTTTTCACAGCTTCTTTCTCGTGCTATAATGAATAGAGAAAAAGCCTGAGCTAGGCTCAGGCTTTTTCTTAATGACCTCGGTTACATGAGATGAATTTGATTTTGTAGTAGTCTGCTCGCTTATAAGTTTCACTATAGGCAAGGACTTGGCCAGTGGCCTCAAGTTTTGTAGTCTTTGTTTGAAAGACAGTTGGGAATTGTGTATCGATTCCGAGTACAGAAGCAGCATGCTCTGGTGTTGGAAATGCGATTTCGTTGATTTCCTCAAAATGTTCATCACTCATGTGAATGCGGTAATCCAATTTGAAACGTGTATAGATAGAGCTATAATAGTCAAGATTTGGATAGTTGGCATTGATGTATTGCTCAGGAATATAAGATGTGTGGTAGATGTATGTCACGTCGTTTGTCTGACGAATACGTTCAATCTTATAGTAGAATTGATCTCCACGTAGTCCAAGTTTATCTAAATATTCAAGTTTGTTTCCGCGCTCGATAGAAAGGACAGTAACTTTATCGTCTTTTGTTTCAAAGATTTCAACATCTGAAAACTCAACGAGTTTGTGCTTACGTGCACGTGAAACGAAAGTTCCTTTCCCTTGTTGACGGACAATATAGCCGTCTTTTGCAAGGTCATTCAAGGCACGAACAACGGTGATCGAACTAACATCGTACATCGCAATCAATTCTGCTTCTGTATAAAATTTATCTCCGCTCGCAAATTGACCTGAGATGATTTTGTTTTTTAATTCATCTTTAATATATTGGTATTTTGGAATAGCCATAATTTCACCTCGATTCTCTTTCTCCAACCTTGATTTTACCATAAATACTGAGAAAATAGTAGTATTTAGGTAAAAAAAAATAAAATAATCGACTAAAGATGTTATGTTACATGTAAAAAATTTCATTTTCTAGCCTTGTGAATTATCATACATAAAAAAACGACTTTCATGCGATTTTTTGATAATTTCGGTAAACGGTAAGTAAAAAAATAGAAAAATTTTAAAGAATTTTCTAAAACCTATTGACAAATGCAAAAGATTTGATTATATTTAATATTATAATAAATGAAAGCGCAAACTTAATTAGTCAGAGGTAGTAACATGACAAGCTTTAAAATTGAGGACGATTTCTATTTAGATGGAAAACCGTTCAAGATTTTGTCCGGCGCCATTCATTATTTTAGAATTCCAGCGGAGGATTGGTATCATTCGCTCTACAACTTAAAAGCGCTTGGCTTTAATACAGTCGAGACTTATGTAGCATGGAATTTACATGAACCTATTGAAGGTGAGTTTAATTTTGAAGGTGCTATGGATTTGGAGAGATTCCTCCAAATCGCACAGGATTTGGGTCTTTACGCCATTGTGCGTCCGTCTCCATTTATCTGTGCTGAGTGGGAGTTCGGCGGTTTACCAGCTTGGCTCTTAACTAAGAACATGCGAATCCGTTCATCCGATCCGGCTTATGTTGAGGCAGTTGCTCGCTATTATGACCAATTATTACCAAGGCTTGTGCCTCGCTTGTTGGATAATGGTGGAAACATTCTCATGATGCAAGTCGAAAATGAATATGGATCTTATGGAGAAGATAAGTCTTATCTGAGAGCGATTCGAAAATTGATGGAAGATCGTGGAATTGATTGTCCACTCTTTACTTCAGACGGTCCTTGGAGGGCTACTCTGAAAGCTGGAACCTTGATTGAAGATGATCTCTTTGTGACAGGAAACTTCGGCTCTAAGGCTCCTTACAACTTTTCACAAATGCAAGAATTCTTTGATGAGTATGGCAAAAAATGGCCCCTCATGTGTATGGAATTCTGGGATGGCTGGTTCAACCGTTGGAAAGAACCAATCATCACGCGTGATCCAAAAGAGTTGGCAGAAGCTGTTCGAGAGGTGTTAGAGCAAGGCTCCATCAACCTTTATATGTTCCATGGCGGAACAAACTTTGGTTTCATGAATGGTTGCTCGGCTCGAGGAACTCTAGATTTGCCACAAGTTACATCTTACGATTATGATGCCCTTCTCGATGAAGAAGGAAATCCAACTGCTAAATACCTAGCAGTCAAGAAGATGATGGCAACACACTTCCCAGAGTATCCACAGTTGGAACCACTTTACAAGGAAAGCATGGAAATGGAATCCATTCCACTAGTTGAAAAAGTTTCCTTGTTTGAAACCCTGGATAGCCTGGCAAGTCCAACTGAAAGCCTCTATCCAAAAGCGATGGAAGAACTTGGTCAAAGTTATG
>CAUQPD010000025.1:0-22295 GCA_963519935.1 uncultured Streptococcus sp. | reverse complement strand
GTCCGTTGATTTCGACTTCAATCTTGAAACCAGAGATACGTTGACCTTTGGCGATGTCTTCTTTGAGTTCGACAACGTCAAAACGTCTCTTTTGCCCTAAATCGACTGTAAAGCTACCGGTTGTGGCATCATTTGAGAGCGCCCAGCTAGTATCATCTTTACCGTCTGTCAGGTGACTTTCCTTGTAGAGGTGGTTTTGACGAGTAGAACTTGCTGTTACAGTGGCCCCTTTGGCGAAGTCAGTCGCATACATTTGGTCTAGGGTTGCTTTGAACTCCTTCAAGCGAGCCACATCCGCATCAGCGAATTTTCCTTCTTTGTTTGGTGGAATGTTGAGAAGGAGAGGGGTTCCACGACCAACAGACTTGAAGTAGATGTCCATCAGCTCTTTGAGTGATTTCGGCTGTTGATTGTCATGGTAGAACCAGCCAGAACGAATCGAAACGTCTGCTTCCCCTACAGAGTACATATCACCATCTGGGTCACCATGGTTGAGGTATTCGTTTTTCACATCGTCTGTGATGTTGGCTCTCTTGACTTTATGCCAGACAGGGTCACCTGCGATACCACGTTCATTTCCGATCCAGCGAACGCTTGTCGGTTGAGCAGAGAAGATAGCGATATCTCCTTCAGCTTCTTTGATGTATTTGAACCATTCATCAAAGGTATAGGTTACTTTTTGGGCACCGCTACCACGCGCACCGTCCATCCAAACTTCGATGAATTTCCCTTTATTTCCGTATTTCGGATTTCCAAGGATTTCTTTCAGTTGGTTGAGATAGTATTGGTTGTATTCTTTTTCGGTTGCAACATGGTATTTTGGATGGTTGGCATCCCATGGTGACAGGTAAACACCCATATTCATGTCATACTTGCTAGCAGACTTGGAAACTTCTTCGAGAAGGTCACCCTTTCCATCTTTCCATGGGCTGGCAGCTACGGTATGGTTGGTGTACTTAGATGGATAAGCAACGAATCCGTCGTGGTGTTTAACAACCATAATGGTTCGTTTGAAGCCCGTTTCCTTCAAAGTGCGAATCCACTGGTCAGTATCCAAGTTGGTTGGATTGAAGTATCGGGGGTCTTCTTTCCCATTTCCCCATTCAGAATTGGTATAAGTGTTCATTCCGTAGTGAATGAAGGCTGCCAATTCTTCCTTGTGGTAATCAAGTTGGGCCTTGCTTGGAAGAGGTCCATGGTTGCCAATCTCAGTTTCTTTATCTTCAGGATGAGCGGCTGGAGGAGTCGGAGTTGTTGGATTGGCTGTATCAGCGATTGGCTCGTATTCAAAGACGACTTCATTCACCCCTTTTTGCTGGATCCTTGCTTCCAAGCTAGCTTTTACTGGACGGTAGCCAGCAATGTCTTTTGCATGGAAGGTGTTGACAAAGGAAATCTCATACTCTTGGCCGTCATTGTTATCAACTGTCGCTTCCGCTAGTTCAGTAGTGGTTCCTTTTTGACGGTAGTAAACTTTGAAAGAGCCTTTGTTGACTTTATAGACCACCTTGATGACACGTGTACCGGCAGGCGCTTTGCTGACAACATTGTGATCTTCAGTCCAAGTATCTTTTAGCTGTTTATTGACCGCTACGCCATCAATGGATACAATTTCGTATTTATCTTTATTCTTCTGATAGAAGTCCGTTTTCTCGATTTCTTTTTTGAAATTGTAGTCAAATGGAGAATCAACAGCTGTCTGTTCGATGAAGGTATCATTATCTTTGACAGGATTTCCTTCTTCGTCTTCGTGTTGAATAACCACACGACCGTATTCAACTCCCTTGGTCAAGCTAGCAATCCCATCTTGGTTGAAGGAATATTCGTTACTTCCGATAACAGCTGTTTCGTTCCGAAGCATACGTCCTTCATCGGTAAAGTAGTAACGATTTCCGTTATCTCCTTGGTACCAGCCTTTCACACCATGTTTGGCAATCATGTCCTTAACCCATTTCAGTTGTTCAGGTGAAAGGACGAGTCCACCACCAAAGCGATCCTTTTCAGGAACACCATTGTCGACGGTTCCGTGTTGGTGAACACCCAGAACTTTTCCTTGGCTATCGACAATCCCACCACCAGACAAACCAGATACAGAAGTGGTTTGGTAGGTGATACCGGTCGTTCCCTTATCATCATAGGACTCAACAGATCGGATAGTCCCATCTGCCTTGTAAAGTTGGCCAGCTAGGATTGGCTGTTTCAACTCTTTTGAGCTCGAGTCAGTTGGGTAGCCAATCGTACTGATGGCTTCTCCTGGCTGATGCGTCTTGTGATCCGCTAAAGGCGCAAAGGTTGCTGCTTTGTTTGGACTAGCAATTGGAAGAGGAATAGGCGCTTCTACAAGAGCAAGGTCGTTTTTATAACCTTTTCCAAACTCTTTCTTGTTCCAGAAATGGATGTCCTTTTCTCTGAATAGAACCGTAGTTCCAGAAGATGGCAGTGAGTTTTTCTTTTCGCTGTTTGAACCAACGTTATAGTAGAACTGGGCAGATTTTCCACCACGAATGTGACCTTCGCCAGTTTCTTTATTGGCTTCTAGGAAGTTATGAGCAACGGTAAGGATCAAATTAGGGGCAACAAAGATACCAGATCCTGAAACGAGGTAGCGTTGCTCTCCTGCATTGTAAGTGCTGTAAACCATAGTGGCAGCAGTTGCAGGTTGCCCCTCGTAGTTAATGTGTTTGAGGTCTTGTCCACCGTTAATGATAGCACGGTTTTCGTTTTCAGCTTCTTTTGGCGCTTCTTCCTTGTCCTTTAGAATGCTCTTAGTTTCTACTTTTGGACTAGCTTTCTTGTCAACGATAGTAGTTGTATCGAGTTCTTTGACAGGTGTGTCGGGGTAGGCACGGTCCTGAATGTCTTCAGGGAGCAAGTCAGCACTGCTGGTATCGGTAGCAGGCGTTTCTTGCTTTTCAGCTTCTACACGGCCTTCTTCTTTGACTGGTTCAGCCTTGGTCTCTTCTATACCTGCTACTTGTTTAATTTGCTGATCTAAATTGGATGTTGCGGTAGGAGATGTTTCGTCCGCACGTACGGTTCCAGAAGCAAAAAACGCCAGTCCCACGATGACAGATGCCACACCTACAGTCAACTTCCGAATGCTAAATGTTTGCCCTTTTTCAAAAAGGTATCGATTCATAATATACTCCTAGTTTTTAGAAAGGCAGTCAGCTACTGCCCAAGCCCAAGTCTGACTTGGTTACAACTTGATTTAATGAAAAAACTCTCTGATAATTTGTAAGCCACCTTACCTCCTGTTTATAAAGCGCTTTCATTTTAAGATAAAAAAATTTAAAAGGTCATTTCTCCCTTAAAATGACTGAAAACTTTTAATATAACAAATATACTAAATTAATGAAAGAATTGCAAGAGCAAAAAGCAAAAAAATAAATATAAATTAAAGAAAATCAGTTACTTTTTAAAGAAAAAACGCCTCCTTTCAGGGTTCAAACTAAATGAAAGGATACGTTTTAAAAAGAAATTAGAGTATATTTTGGAGAGACTCTTGGATGGTTTGGGGGTCTGTTTTGGAAGAGAAGCGCTCAAGGACTTGCCCATCTCGACCAATGAGAAACTTAGCAAAATTCCATTCGATTCGTTTTCCTAGCGGGCCAGATTTCTGCTCTTTTAGCCAAACATAAAGAGGATCTGCCTCCTTGCCGTTGACCTTGATCTTGGCAAAGCGAGGAAAAGTGGTCTGGTAGTGTAGACTGCAGAAGCTATTGATTTCCTCTGCGCTGCCGGGTGCTTGTCCCATAAACTGATTGCAAGGGAAATCTAGGATTTCAAAGCCCTGATCTTGATAGCGTTCATAGAGTTCTTGAAGTCCCTGGTACTGGGGCGTTAAACCACATCCAGTAGCAGTGTTGACAATCAAGAGAATCTTGCCACGATAGCTCTCCAGGGGAGTTGCTTGGTTGTTTTGATTCAAAACGGAAAAATCATATATACTGGTCATGAGGCCCTCTTTTCTTTTTCTACATTGTAACAGTTTTTCTTTTTTTCGTCGAGTTGGATGAGAGAAGTTGTTGAAAAATACACAATTGTACATAAATCAGGACAAAATGATGCTCCTTTTATGAAACATGGTATAATAGGCCTATATAGCTAAATGGAGTGTACCTATCACTAGGGAATGAAAAAAAGGATAAAACAGCCATGTCAACAGTAAAAAGTGATATAAATCTTGCGCAAACATATGCGACCCAGCTTAAAAATGCTTGTCAATCGTTAACAGAGATCGCTGCGGCTAGTCAGGATGACTTAACGACCCTTCAAGGGAATAACAAGGCCCATCAATGTCTCACAAAGGATCAAAATCTAGCTAGTCAGATAACAGCCGCTGTCACCCTAACTTCCGAAAGACTTCACTCTGTAGCGAGTGATTTTGAAGCGCTAGATGTGGCTGCGGCCAATAGTTTTGGGAGTCATACATGAGCACGTTAGATGAGTTGAAGAAAAGAGAGCGAGAACTCTTGTACCAGCTAGAAGACAATGGAAAAGAGAACTACCGCACCAAAGAACTAATAGAAACCTTTGAAGGATATGATAGAGCTAGCCACCGTTATCAAAGTGATTTGTGGGAGGCTGCCTATCAGAGCCGATACGCAGGCCAGTTGGAAGAAACGCTCCTGCAAAGAAATCAACTCAAAAACCAAATCTTTGAGGACCTTGCCTACCACATGGATGATTTGAAGAAAGAAAAGTTCCGGTTAGAGGAAGACTTGGATGCGGTTTACTATGAAAGACGCAAGGAACTAGAAAGAGAGGAGGAGACGCGTCATGGGCATTGATATGTATTTGGAACAATCACAACTACAGAGTTCGAGCGTAGCGACCATGTGTCAATCTCAGGTGGAGGCTTATCAAGATTTGCAATCAGCCATCCAAAAGTTTTCAGAGGATACAGAGAGTCTAAAGGGCGATGCTTATAATTCGGCTAGAAGTTTTTTTGCAAGTGTCTTATTGCCCTTGAGCAAAGGGGGACAACTCTATGCAGAAACCTTCTCTCAAGCCATCAAGAAACTACCAGAAGACTACCAAAGTATGGTCGACAGCAAGAGTTGGCGTGAGGATGATCTGCTTGATAAGATCCGCCAGGAAGAGCAAATGATCGCCTACCTAGATGAAGTCAACCAATCCCTTTCTTCCTTGACCATGGATAGTGAAGAAAAAGGGAGATTGAGACGCAGTAATGTGGAACTCATGCGAGGACACCACGCGAATAAACGTGTCTATGAAACGATTTTGGGAGACCTGCGTGCCTATGATAGCTACTCAGGAGGACTGTTCGATGATCTAGACAGTATCGACGTGCAGTTGAGTCGCGGACTGGCTCAGATCGAAACGAGTTGGGATGCAAAGACAGGGGTCTTTAAAATTCCATCTGACCTGACTTGGGCCAACTACCTGACTGCCTATTCTGATACAAAGGACATGCAACTCAGCCGTCAAGAGAAAGCCTTTGTCCAAACCATGATGGCAGAATACGGCTTTGATGCCGAGACAGCCCAACAGCTCTTGACCATCAAGCAAGGGATAGATAAGAAATTCCCAACCTCAAGTCAAGAGTTCCGTGACTATGTCTTTTTGCGAGTCGTCGGTGCAGCCTACTATGATGGTGTTCAGTGGAATGAAACTGCAGGGTATTTAAAAAATTATTTTTTTGATGAGGTTGTTAGCAGTCCATCTACAGTTGAAAAAATGAGAGTAGAAAAACCACTTCTTGAAATCTTCCAAGAACTGGGGTTGAAAGAAGAAAAGGCCAAAGAACTCTATTATAACCTTCGATTGCAACATGAACTGGCTAGTGGGAAAGCTAGTTATTCAAATAAGTTAAAATCTGAGGACCCTGAGTTATATGAAACTTTCAAAAAGCGTTATTCCGAAGTTTATAATAAAGAAGAAGGTTTTGATAAGTTTTGGGATGAGAAACTAAAGGCTTACTCTAACAACGGAACAGGCCATGCAGACTTCACTCACCAGTCCATCACTATGGCTACTCATCTAAATCCTAGTAGTTTCCAGTTATCTGATTTTTATGGTGGTAGAGAGCATGTCAAGGACCTTTCAGGCTGGGAGGGAGACACGACCTTTAACGCTACGGATAAGAAACCAAGCATTGGTGAAGATGACTACAAGGCGGATTTGGACTCGGTCAATCTTATCGGCCGTATGCAACAGGGGCAATCCTATGCCCAAGCCACATCTTCCTATTATGCTGACCTTCAAAAGGATTCGACTCTTAGAGAAAGAGAATTCTTAAAAAATAAAGATTGGAAACAGGTTAGAAGTACTATTTACTCTAGTATCCTCCCATTAGAGATTATGGAAAAAGGGGAAGATGCCATTAAAGCTTATATTGAAAGTAACTATCCAGGAGTGTCCAAGTTTTTAAATCGCTTGGAAGCCGTGGCGGAGTAGGAGGAAATCTATGAAGAAAATACTAGGTGTTTTAATAATAGTAGTATTACTTGTATCAGTTTGTTTTTACTTCTTTACGCATCAACCTAAAAATATTTTTGATGAAATCTACCAAGAAACAGAGAAAACCTATCGCACAAATAATATTTTAAGAAATATAGAAGGTTTTGAAATTGATGATGTCTGGCCAAGTGATGGAGATTATTTTAAATATAGCCCTTTAGGGAAGTATAAGACTCTTCCGGAGGATTATCTTGAACTGAGAGTTGGATTTAATTTTGAGAAAGCGTATAGTAAACTGTTTGTTTCATTTGAGAGAAAAATAGCTGATGGTACGAAGTTATGGATGGTCAATAAATATAATCCAAATACTAAAACAATCACAAAGTCAATTCAGATTGTAATATCAGGAAATGAGGATAGTTATATCGAAGACGAAGCTCAGGTAAAATCTTACCTAGAGAAGTACGGTATTACAGCTAAGGATTTGGATTCTTACTACGACGAAATCATCAATCAGAAAGTCCTGAAAGATTGGTGTTCCATTTATGACAGCAAGTACTCGCCAAGTAACTATGGTGATGTCAAGATTGAAACCCAGTGGGAGAATTGGTGACAATATGAAGAAAATCCTAGGCCTAGTAGCCTTATTCATGATAATCATATCATCCTGTTTTTACTTTTTTCCTAAACAACCTAAAAACATTTTTGATGAAATTTACCAAGAAACGGAGAAAACCTATCTAGGAAATAATGTTTTTAACCAGTTGAAAGATGTCGAAGTACGTAAGTATGAAATATATGATAAAGATATGCAAGGAACAGGAAAGTATACTCCCAAGGTAATTTACATTGATAATTATATTCCTGCAAATTATTCCGAGACTAAAATAGAGTTTAATTTCGATAGTATAAACAAAGGAATGTCTATTCGGTTTGAGTGGAAAGCAAATTCAAAGTTTTCCTTATGGTATTTAAGTTATTACAATTTTAAGAGTAGAACTCTAGAGAAAGAACTGGCAATTTTAGAGGAGCCAAGAAAAGCTGGAGAGTATCTCAAAGATGAAGAAAAAGTAAGAGACTATTTAAAAAAATACAACATAACCAAAGAATATTTAGACAAACATTACGATGAAATCGTCAATCAGAAAGTCTTGAAAGACTGGTGTACCATCTATGACAGCAAGTACTCGCCAAGCAACTATGGCGATGTCAAGGTTGAAACCCAGTGGGAGAATTGGTGACAATATGAAGAAAATCCTAGGCCTAGTAGTCTTATTCGTGATAATCATATCATCCTGTTTTTACTTTTTTGTGCGCCAACCTAAAAACATTTTTGATGAGATTTATCAGGAGACGGAGAAAACCTATCGGTCAAATAATATTTTAAGAAAAATAGATGGCTTTGAAATCAGAGAAGTTTGGCCTAATGATAGTGAATACTTTGCATACACCCCTTCTGGGAAGTATCAAACTCGTCTTGGAGACTATAAAGATATAAGTATTAGCTTTAATTTTGGAGAAGGTATCAAAGGGATGACGATACGTTTTGAAAAAAGGATTAATTCGGATATTACTCTATGGTATTCAGCACACTATAATATAAAAAAGAAAATTCTCAAAAAAGGGCTTGCGATTTTTGAAGAGCCAAGGCAACCAGGTCAATATCTAGAGGATGAAGAAAAAATAAGAGAATATCTCAGAAAATATAATATTTCTAAAGAAGAATTAGAGCAAGACTATGACAAAATCGTCAATCAAAAAGTCTTGAAGGACTGGTGTTCGATTTATGACAGCAAGTACTCGCCAAGCAATTATGGCGATGTCAAGGTTGAAACCCAGTGGGAGAATTGGTGACGAGGGTCAGTAGATATTTTGGAAAATATCCTATGAATTGAAGTGGAAATCCCACCTAGAATGAACTAGGTGGGATTCTTTGCCTATAAAATGAGAAATTAGCGAATCTTGCTCTATTTTTTAACGTGTTCCGATAAAAAGGCATAGGTCATGGTTCCAAAGATGGCACCAATACCCAATCCCAACACTAGTAAAGGGAGCATTTTATCGAACTGGGAGAGATTGCCCCAAAAGGTGTCGAGGGGGAGATGCTGAACAAAGAGTTTGTGAAAGGCTGATAAGACAAACAAGCTAATTGGAATGCTGATGAATACACCCCAACTACGAAGGCTGATTTGGCTTTTGCTGTAGCTTTTGTGATGGATTTCGGACTGGTCATCCTTGTCTAAATGTAAGTCGCGAACTGCTAGTCTCGCCCTAGATGCGAGGACGAAGATAAGTCCAAAATAGAGGTAGGGCATGGCATCTCGAACCAACTCTATGAAGCGTCCAAATAGGAGATAGAACAAGAAGAGTAGGAGGGAGGAGTAAACGATTTGAATCAAGGCACGGGCACAAGCCTTGTAAATCATCTCTTGACGGCATTCATCAAAAGGGCCTTGTATGTGAAAGAATAATTTGAGTAAGCGAGTGGTGAAATCTTCTTTTTTCATGGGAGTAACCTCCTAAATGAGCGATTTTTGATTGACTTCTTTAAAGAGTTGATAGAGAGTATAGAAGTAAACCAAACTAAAAATGATACAGATTATTAGAAATACCAGGTATCTCCAATCCATAGGATTTGTTAAAAGTTGTGGAAAGGATACGAGGATAAAACAGAGAGATGCCTTTAGAAGACGTATTTTTTTTGATTGGATTTTCTGGAATCTCTGTCCCTTATTCAATACAGGAAGGAATAAAAGAAAGATAATCAAGAAAGGATGCTCAATATGTCCAGAAAGTAGGAAAAAGGTAACAAAGATACTGATAAAAACATGACTGATCAGTAGTTTAGCTAGTGATTTCATAAGGAACCTCCTAGTCGTCTTCTTGGTCTTTCTTGGCCTTTTGAATGCGAAGAGAGACGATAATTTGCATCATCAGTCCAAAAAAGAACGCTCCCAGTATAGTTTTTAAAATATGTTTTGAATTCAGAAGAGAACTGATGAAATTTGGATTTTCACTGGTTAGGGTATCGATGAGTGGCATTATAAAAAATATCGCTATGCCGTAGATCAGACCGGCTTTTAGACCCGGAAAATGTAGCTGTTTACTTTCTTTTTGACTCAGCATTTCGGGATCAATGGCTGTGATGCCCGTTTTCTTGGTTTGAGAGACCACATAGAGGGCAGCCATCATCGAAATGCCAAACACCACGAGAGGATAGCCTATAGCGACAATTTGTGGGTATTTATAAGCAAGGACAAAGGGGATGAGGTTGCCGAATATCATCAGATAAAAGAGAACAATAAAGACTTGATTCCCGATACGATCGGCCTCGCGCCGTTTGTGTTCGTCAAGGGGGCCAGAAATGCCGTATGTGCGTTTGATGAGTTTGTCAGTGAGAGTTTCTTTTTTCATTTGTTTGCTCCTTTTTTAAAAATCGTCTTCCCAAAAGAGACTGTTAAGGTCAGTTTGGAGGCTGCGGGCGAGATTGAGACAGAGTTCCAGAGTTGGATTGTACTTGTCGTTTTCAATCATGTTGATGGTCTGTCTCGAGACACCGATATCTTTGGCGAGCTCGAGCTGGGAAATTCCCAGTTCCTTGCGGAATTCTTTCACACGATTCATAGGGTCTCCTTTCTGATATGTCGTATATATTTGACTATATTATATTCTTTCGGGGATGAGATGTCAAGTATATATGACATATTTTTGAGAATTTTTTTCGAAGAAACTTAGCCTTGTCTGACAAGTGCAAGCTGGTCAGATTTGTGGTAAAATAGATAGGATATGACAAAAGAATTTCATCATGTAACGGTCTTGCTTCATGAAACGATTGATATGCTTGATGTAAAACCTGACGGTATCTACGTTGATGCGACTTTGGGCGGAGCAGGCCATAGCGAATATTTATTAAGTAAATTGAGCGAAAAAGGGCATCTCTATGCCTTTGACCAGGACCAGAATGCCATTGACAATGCGCAAAAACGGTTGGCACCCTATATCGAAAAGGGGATGGTAACCTTTATCAAGGATAACTTCCGTCATTTGCAGGCACGTTTGCAGGAGGCTGGTGTCCAGGAAATTGATGGAATTTGTTATGACTTGGGAGTGTCCAGCCCTCAGCTAGATCAGCGTGAACGTGGCTTCTCTTATAAAAAGGATGCACCACTGGATATGCGGATGAATCAGGAAGCTCGTCTGACGGCCTATGAGGTGGTCAATTATTATGACTATCATGACTTGGTTCGGATCTTTTTCAAGTATGGCGAGGATAAGTTTTCTAAACAGATTGCCCGCAAGATTGAGCAAGCGCGTGAGGTGAAGCCAATTGAGACAACGACGGAGTTGGCAGAGATTATCAAGTCAGCCAAGCCTGCCAAGGAGCTCAAGAAAAAGGGGCACCCTGCCAAGCAGATTTTCCAGGCTATCCGAATCGAAGTCAATGATGAGCTGGGTGCTGCAGATGAATCCATCCAGCAGGCCATGGACATGCTGGCTCTGGATGGGAGAATCTCGGTCATTACCTTCCATTCGCTGGAAGACCGCTTGACCAAGCAATTATTCAAGGAAGCTTCAACAGTGGAAGTTCCCAAAGGCTTGCCCTTCATTCCAGATGACCTTAAGCCCAAGATGGAATTGGTATCCCGCAAGCCAATCTTGCCAAGTGCTGAAGAGCTAGAAGCCAACAATCGTTCGCATTCAGCCAAGTTGCGCGTGGCTAGAAAAATTCACAAGTAAGAGGAAAAACATGGCAGAAAGAATCGAAAAAACAAGCCAGTTATTGCAAACGAAGTTTAAAGGTTTTTCACGTGTGGAAAAGGCCTTCTATGTTTCGATTGCTGCAACAATGATTATCCTGGCAATTAGCGTTGTGTTTATGCAGACCAAGCTATTACAAGTTCAGAATGAATTGACCAAGGTTAATGCTCAAATCGAAGAAAAGAAAACCGAGCTTGACGATGCCAAGCAAGAGGTCAATGAATTGATTCGTTCAGAACGTTTGAAAGAAATTGCAAACTCTAAGGATTTGCAGCTGAATAACGAAAATATCCGAGCAGCGGAGTAAGAAATGAAACAGTGGAAAGAAAAAATCATCCGTTATGCCGTTCGTAATCGCAAATCTCCAGAAGAAAACCGCCGAAGAGTAGGGAAAAGCCTGAGTTTATTGGCTGTCATACTCTTCGCTGTCTTTTTGGTCAACTTTGCGGTCATTATCGGAACGGGTAAAAAATTTGGTAAGGATTTGGTTCAAGAAGCCAACAAGGTCCATCAAACAACCAAGACGATTCCTGCAAAACGGGGAACCATCTACGATCGTAATGGAACGCCTATTGCTGAGGATGCGACTTCGTATAATATCTATGCCGTTATTGACAAGAACTACAAGTCAGCAACTGGCAAAATTCTCTATGTAGAGGATTCTCAATTTAATAAGGTAGCTGAGATTTTCCATAAATACCTAGATATGGAGGAGTCTTATGTCAAAGAACAACTTTCTCAGCCAGATCTGAAACAGGTATCTTTTGGTACCAAGGGAAATGGGATCACCTATGCCAATATGATGGCTATTAAAAATGACCTTAAAACAGCTGGCGTTGAGGGAGTTGACTTTACAACTAGCCCTAACCGTAGTTATCCCAATGGGCAGTTTGCTTCTTCCTTTATCGGTTTAGCGCAACTCCATGAAAATGAGGATGGCACCAAACGGTTGATTGGGACATCTGGACTGGAGAGTTCCTTAAATAGCATTCTGGCGGGTACAGATGGGATCATCACCTATGAGAAAGATCGTCTGGGAAATATTGTTCCGGGTACAGATCAGGCTTCCCAACAAACGGTAGATGGAAAGGATGTGTACACAACCCTTTCTAGTCCCTTGCAATCCTTTATGGAAACTCAGATGGATGCCTTTCTAGAAAAAGTAAAAGGTAAGTATATGACCGCGACCTTGGTCAGTGCAAAGACCGGTGAAATTCTCGCTACCACCCAACGACCTACCTTTAATGCAGATACTAAAGAAGGAATCACTGAGGACTTTGTTTGGCGTGACATTCTTTATCAAAGTAACTATGAACCAGGATCAGCCATGAAGGTGATGACGTTAGCTTCTTCTATTGATAATAATACCTTCCCAAGTGGAGAATACTTCAATAGCAGTGAATTAAAAATAGCGGATGCGACGATTCGAGATTGGGATGTTAATGATGGTTTGACTACTGGTGGGATGATGACTTTCTCACAAGGTTTCGCTCACTCCAGTAATGTTGGAATGAGTCTACTTGAACAAAAAATGGGAGATGCTACTTGGTTGGATTATCTAAACCGCTTTAAGTTTGGGGTTCCGACGCGTTTTGGTCTGACTGATGAGTATTCAGGTCAATTGCCTGCAGATAATATTGTCAATATTGCCATGAGTGCATTTGGTCAGGGGATTTCTGTAACGCAGACCCAGATGCTACGTGCTTTTACAGCCATTGCTAACGATGGGGTTATGTTGGAGCCGAAATTTATCAGTGCCCTCTATGATCCAAATGACCAGTCTGTTCGTAAGTCTCAAAAGGAAATTGTCGGAAATCCTGTGTCAAAAGCAGCAGCGTCCTCTACTCGGGAGCACATGATCATGGTCGGAACAGATCCTGTCTATGGTACCATGTACAACCACAGTACAGGAAAGCCTAATGTCAATGTTCCAGGTCAGAATGTCGCCCTCAAATCAGGGACTGCTCAGATTGCCGATGAGAAGAATGGGGGTTACCTGACAGGTGAAACCAACTATATCTTCTCTGTTGTGTCGATGCATCCTGCAGAAAATCCTGACTTTATCCTCTATGTGACGGTGCAACAGCCAGAGCATTATTCGGGTGTTCAGCTGGGAGAGTTTGCTAATCCAATCCTTGAGCGAGCTTCTGCTATGAAAGAATCCCTCAATCTTCAGTCAACTGCTAAGAACTTGGATCAGGTCAGCAAGACGACAAGCTATGTCATGCCAGCTACCAAGGACTTTACTCCAGGTGACCTAGCAGAGGAATTGCGTCGCAACCTTGTCCAACCAATCGTTATTGGAACAGGAACCAAGATCAAGGAACTCTCGGTTTCTGAAGGAGATAATTTGGAAGCTAATCAGCAAATCTTGATCCTGTCAGATAAGGTCGAAGAAATGCCTGATATGTATGGATGGACAGATGAAAATGTGCAAACATTTGCCAAATGGCTGAATATAGAAGTCGAGTGGGAAGGTAGTGGCAAAACGGTCAAGAAACAAAGTGTCCGTGCCAATACAGCCCTCAAAGACATTAAAAAAATGAAAATAACTTTAGGAGATTAAGATGATTAGTTCCATTAGTGCTGGAATTCTAGCCTTTCTATTGACCTTGATAGGTATTCCAGCCTTTATCCGATTTTATCGAAAAGCACAGATTACGGGTCAGCAGATGCACGAGGATGTCAAGCAACACCAAGCTAAAGCTGGGACTCCAACCATGGGAGGTCTTGTCTTCCTGATTGTTGCAGTAGTAGTGAGCTTCCTTGTCGCTCTCTTTACCCAACAATTGACCAACAATGTAGGCATGATTTTGTTTATCTTGGTTTTGTATGGTTTGGTAGGTTTTTTGGATGATTTCCTCAAGGTCTTTCGTAAAATCAACGAAGGCTTAAATCCCAAGCAAAAACTTGCTCTCCAGCTCCTTGGAGGAGTGATTTTCTACCTCTTTTATGAGCGTGGTGGCGACATGCTTTCAGTCTTTGGCTACCAAGTACATCTGGGCATTTTCTATATTTTCTTTGCCCTTTTCTGGCTAGTTGGCTTTTCAAATGCGGTGAATCTGACTGACGGGATCGACGGCTTAGCAAGTATTTCCGTGGTGATTAGCTTATCGGCCTACGGTGTGATTGCTTATATGCAAAATCAACTGGATATCCTTCTTGTGATTCTTGCCATGATTGGTGGTTTGCTAGGGTTCTTCGTCTTTAACCATAAGCCTGCCAAGGTCTTCATGGGAGATGTTGGAAGCTTGGCTCTAGGTGGGATGCTGGCAGCAATCTCTATGGCCCTCCACCAAGAATGGACCCTTTTGCTGATTGGGATTATCTATGTCTTTGAGACAAGCTCAGTTATGATGCAGGTTACCTACTTCAAACTCAGTGGTGGAAAGCGTATTTTCCGTATGACGCCTGTCCACCACCATTTTGAACTTGGAGGATTCTCAGGCAAGGGCAATCCTTGGAGTGAGTGGAAGGTTGACTTCTTCTTTTGGGGAGTTGGGCTTCTAGCAAGTCTCTTGACCCTAGCCTTTTTATACCTACTGTAAAACTAACTTTTGATGACAAAATAAAACAGGATGAAGGGAATCTTCATCCTGTTTTTGTGTGCTTAAAGGTTAGTTGGAGTCATCCTTTCTTCCTTTTAACATAAAAGTGGCTGTAAGGGCTAGGCTGAGTCCTGCTATGAAGAGGAGTGGGTTGGACGCTTCTCCTGTTGCTGGAAGTTCTTCTTTAGGAGAATGATTTCCAGCTTTCGCAAGGATCGGACTAGCTGAAAGTTGTTCAGCCTCGTGTGCCAAGGTTTCTTCATCTGAAGCACTTGGTTTTTCCTCTGTGTTAGAGCTTGTTCCAGTTGCTTGATAGACGACAGCATAGGTACTGAAATGATTAGTGATGAATTCTACCTTTCCGTCTCGAACGGTGAAATCAAGGACTTGCAACTCCTTGGTTGGAGTGAGGTAGTAAACATTTTCTACGCTAGCTGAAACAGGCAAGCGAACTAAGACAGCGCCTTTTGGCTGTACGCTATGATCTGTTGGATTTTTAAGTTGTAGGTCGTAAGCGTCATAGGTCTTGCCAAAGAGTTCTTGAGCTAGGACACGTCGGCTAGAAACGTGAGAAATTCCTTCTAAGTCGCTGGCTCCACCGATGATTTCTACTCCAGTTTCCTTATCTTTCAAGACTTGAACTGGATAGTCAGGAAGGCTAAGGCTTGGAGCGACCTGATCTCCGCTAGTTCCGATAGGTTTGGTGTATTCAGGTTTTTCAACAGTAGGTGCTTCCTCTTGACCTGCTGTTCCGATCGGTTCGGTGTATTCAGGCTTTTCTACAGTAGGAGACTCTTCTTGCCCCGCCGTTCCGATAGGTTCGGTGTATTCAGGAATTGTCACTGTAGGTGGTTCCTCTTGCCCTGCCGTTCCGATAGGCTCGGTGTATTCCGGAATTTCAACAGTAGGTGGCACTTCTTGCCCTGCAGTCCCGATAGGCTCAGTGTACTCAGGTTTCTCGATAGTAGGAGCTGGTTCATCCCCCTTGCTTGTAGTTGGCTGACTCTCGTCAACCTTTTTCTCATCCTTTTTAGTAAAGACGGCTACGATAGGGCTGCTTGTGGTAGTTCCTTGAATAGCATATGCTTCAATGACATTTCCAGCTTTGCGATCGGTTTCGTCAGGGATTGGGATTTGAACTTGATTGTCTTGGATTGATAGGATAGTCTGATCTCCACTGGTAACCAGATGCGTTTCATCCACCTTACGCAAAACTAGAGGATCTTTGACACCTGGGAAGGTCACTGCGATGGCTTCCCAGTCTCCAGCTGGTAGGCTTAAGGAAATTTCTTTGTCATTTTCCTTGAGAGGAGCGATACTTGGACTATCTATACCAATAGCAGGGGCTTTGATGATATCAAAGGAATCTAGAGAAATTTTCTTGCGACCTTCTGGTGAATCTGGGTCAACACGTAATGTCAGGGTGTGCGGACCGTCAGTGAGATTTGTAAATTCGCCAATAAAGGCTCTCTTTTCAGTTGCGCCTGAGGTGTAGAAATCTAGACTTGGCATTTCTTTGCCATCTAGTGTAACACGTGCTCGTCCAAGGGCAAGGCTCTTCAAGCCATAAATTCGAATACCTGTCCCTGTAAAGGAAATGGTTGCCTGAGCTTCTAAAGCTACACTAGGGTCGCTGTTGTTAATATCAGCGTATTTTTCCGTGCCTCCGTAGAGTTCAGGGTCAGACCAGTCCTTAAACTGGGAAGCATACTGGATACGCGAATCACGATCATCCATTTTTTCAATCGTGTTGCCTGTTCCTGATAGGATCTTGAAGTAGTCTAATGAAATTTTCGAGCGCTCACTACCACGTCCTTTGTGCTCACGTTTAACACTAAGAGTCAATGTGTGAGGTCCGTCAGATAATCCTGCGAAGCGACCGATGAGACTACCTTTTTCAGTTGCCCCAGCAGTATGGAAATCAAGTTCGCCGACCTCTTTGCCATCAATTTTAGCAGTGGCAAGACCTAGTTCAGACGATTTCAGTCCATAGATTTCGATACCAACACCAGTGAAAGGAATGGTGGCAGTGAGGTCTTCGTCTGTGTAGTCTCCTTTTGAAAGGTCAGCAAATTTCTCTGTTCCTCCAAATAATTCTGAGTCTGCCCAGTTTCCAAAGGCAGCTCCGTACTGGATGCGGCTATCTCGGTCGTCCATCAACTCGCTATAGGTTTCGACAGTGGCCTGTTCAGACACTTGTGTGGAAAGCTCGCCCAGCATAGCCTTTACAGTATAAGTATAGGCATGTTGAGGATTGAGTGATCGGTCAATAAAGTGGGGTTGATTGGTTACAAATTCTCTGGTCGCAGAGGTTTGGCCAGTTTCGTCTTTCACTTGTCTTTGGATGACATAGTGGGTAGCGCCTTCTACTTGGTTAAAGGTAAGTTCGGCAGTGACTCCATTTTGTCGAACGGCTGTCAGACTGGTTACACGACCAGGGAAGTGTTCAAAGGTAATGACGTCACCTTTTTGTGTTGCAAGCTGGATACGATTATCTTTAAGGATCGTTGCCTTGACTGGTTTGCCATTGACCTTGATTTGGCTGGCTTCGATATTTGGATAATCTACAACCAGGTCTCCACCGACATTTGAAAGGAAGGACAAGCTTTGCAAGTTCTTATCTTTCCACTTCATGCTGACTTCAAAGTTTCCACGGGCAACCAAGCCAGAAACCTGACCGTCCTTCCAGGCATCTGGAAGAGCTGGTAATGGTGCAATATAGCCTGTATGAGATTGGAGAAGCATTTCTGCCATCCCACTGGTTGCTCCAAAGTTGCCATCAATTTGGAAAGGCGCGTGGGTATCCCAAAGGTTTTCTAGGGTTGAATACTTGAGCTGTTCGGCGAGCAAGCGATGGGCACGGTTACCGTCCAGCAGACGAGCCCAGAGGTTGATTTTATTGGCCTTAGACCAACCAGTACCACCATCTCCACGGTGGTTCAGGGTAGCACGCGCAGCCTCTAGGTATTCAGCCTGGTCCTTGCTAAAGAGCGTACCTGGGAAGAGACCAACTAGATGGGAAACGTGACGGTGGTGATTTTCAATCCCTTCATTTGTGAATTGGGGACTGTCCTCCTCGTACCATTCCTTGATGCGTCCCTCTTTGTTGATGTGAAGTGGTTTTAGTTTGTCAAATTTAGCCTTGACCTCTGTGACTAAGTCTTGGTCGACATTCAGATGGTTGGCGACTTCCATGTAGTCGTGGAATAACTGCCAGACTAGCGATTGGTCAAAGGTATTTCCGATGGTGATGGTCCCGTGTTCTGGTGAGTAGGATGGTGAAGACACCCAACGGTCACTGGCCTTGTCATAGTGCAAGAAGGAGTTCCAGAACTTAGCTGTTTCCTTGAGCATTGGATAAATCTTTTCTTTGAGATAGGTCTCATCCTTGGTGAACTTGTAGTAATCATAGACGTTTTGCATCATCCAAGCGTTAGCTGCTGGAGACCAACCCCAATAGTAATTCCAGCCTGGAGTAGTCCAGCCAAATGGTGTTGCCTGGGTGTGGACCAACCAACCATTTTCTTGTCCGTCTTTGGATTCGATACCAGCGTATTCCTTGGCAGCGATACGACCATAGTAACGCATGTCGTCAATGTAATTAATCATTGGCTTGGCTGTTTCGGCAAGATTGCTCATGTAGGCAGGCCAATAGTTCATTTGCAAATTGACATTGAGGTGGTAGTCAGCGTTCCAAGGTGGATTGTCTACGGCATTCCAGACTCCTTGGAGGTTGGCAGGAAGGGCATCTGTCCGATCACGAGACGAACTAATCAATAGATAACGTCCGTATTGGAAGAAGAGTTCTTCCAGTTTTTGCCCTTTTTCTGGGTTATAGCCTTGAAGGGCCTCTTTTGTCGTTTGAGCAGTCTTGTTTCCGCCTAGGTTTAGTTTAACGCGGTTAAAGAGACTTTGATAGTCCTTGATATGGGCCTTTTTCAGTGTTTCGTAGTCCTTGGCCTTAGCTGCTTCGACAATCCCTTTAACCATTTTTTCGAGGTCAATGTCTTTTCGATAGTTGGTTTTTGGATTCTGAGCAAAGTTAGTCTTGGCACTGAGATAGAGGGTCGCATAACTTGCGCCTGTAACGGTTAGAGTTTCGTCCTGAACAGTCACCTTTCCATCTGTTTTAATTCCTAGATAGGATGCAAATTTGAGGCCGTTATCTTTGACAGTTCCCTTTAGAAGGATTCCGTTTGCATCTGTAGTGACATGACCATTCTTATAGTTGGAATATTCCCAAGAGTAGTTGCCATTAGCAAGCAAGTCTTCTGTCAAGCTGTTCCAAAGGGTAAAGTCAAGTGTCTTGTTTCCTTTTTTGGTCAAGTGGGTCACAGTGACATCATCAGGATAGCTGGAGAAGGTTTCGCGTTTGAAGGTAGTCCCATCTTGGGTGTAAGAAGTGGTCGTAGTGGCTTCAGTGATATCCAGATTACGGTGATAATCAGTTACAGTATCTAGTCCTTTCTTCTGGTTATTAAAGACCATGAAGATATCTCCAAAGGCTAGGTAACGTCCATACTGGGCGTTGTTTGGTCCAACTAGATTTTGTTCAGCGAGCTGTTTTGCTTTTTGGCGGTCGCCAGCTTCGAGGGCTTTACGTATCTCTGCTAAGACCTTGTAGCGATCCTTGTAGTTTCCTCCGTTATAGTCGGTGCTATCGGGTTGTGGTCCTCCTGACCAGAGGGTCTTTTCGTTGTACTGAATTCTCTCCTCGCCAATGAGACCGAAAACCTTGGCTCCCATTTCTCCGTTTCCGACAGGAAGGGCTTGTTTTTCCCATCCATCATAGGAGGGAGCTGTTGGTTGATCGTAGTTGAGTTGATAGTTTTCTTGCTTTGTCACAGGCTGATCTGCTTTTTCAGGTTCCTTATTTTCTTTAGCTTCTACAATGGCTTCTTCACTAGCTTGACTATTTGTCGTCTGAGTCTCGTTAGCTGGCTTGCTTTCGGAAACTACTGGGCTCTCGGCTAGAGACGGTTTTGTAGTTTCAGTAGCTTCAGCAGCTTTGGGTTCACTATCAGGCTTAGTGATAGCTTCGACAGAGGTTGGTTCAGTTTGCTTGACCTCAACACTGTCTGCAGCTACAGTATGGTTGACTAGAAAAACAGCCCCCAGTAAAACAGAAGCAGTCCCAACCGTCAGCTTGCGGATGCTATAGCGACAGGATTTCTCCCAAAAGTGTTTTTTCATAAAACCCTCCTTCGTACATTAGAAATCGCTTACATTTCATAAAGCAGTTTCGTTTAATTTGTTTCTATTTATCTCCTCACCTCCCATTCTAATGGTCGTTTAGCATTTGTCAAGAGCTTTTTAGCAAGATACATATTTGCTGTTGTTTTTTCTTAAAATAGTAGAATAAGTAGCAAACAGCTCCTCTTTTCCAACTATCACCTCCTTTATTTACTACTAAAAAACAGTTGAGAGTATTCCCAACTGTAGGTGTTTATTTCGGATGTCTTTTGGCAAAGTCAACAAAGTGAAATTTTTCTAATTTATGGCGACTTTCGGTGAACTGAAATTGGCGCCCGTCTTGGAGATAGACTTTTGACTTGATTGAAACGACATAAGGGTCTTTGCCAATGTCCATGAGAATCTTGTCTCGGTCACCCGTGTGGTCAATGGTAATTTCTTTCTGAGCATAATCAATAAGGAGTTTGAGGTCGTCCTCTATATACGAGTAGATAGACTGCTCAGCGATTTGGCGAGTGAGATTTGGGACCAGTTCCATATCCAGATAGTCCGTATCCAGAACCGATACCAGGTCATCCACCACACGCTGGCGGACCACCTTCCACACCATGCGAAACTCTGGGAAGCCGGTTATCAGTGAGGATTTTTTATCGATAATGATCTTGTCCAGACTGACCACATTGGTTTTAGAGCGCAGCCCCAGTTCCTGAACCAGTTCTTGGTAGCTAGTTAGGTTAGAGACAGGGAAATTGACCGTTTCTTCTTTGACGACTTGAGAACCTTGCCCCCTTATCTTTTTGATTAATCCTTCTTCTTGGAGGAGGGACAGAGCTTTTCGGACGGTGTCACGGCTCACCTGATACTGATTCATGAGTTCGTGTTCACTGGGGAGGAAATCTCCGACAGCATATGTTTCGTTTTGAATGTTTTTTTGGATTTGCTTAAATAATTGTTGGTATTTCTTCATATTGCTTCCTTAAATGAGTTTTGAGTCTTATTCCATACATACTTGTATCCATTTTACCATACAAGTGCTAGAAAATATGCAAAAATACCCTCTTTTTATTGCAAACAAGTTGCATACAAGTTTGGTATCGTTTACAATAGAGCTATCAAGTCAAGCTTGCTTTGACAAATATAAGGAGAATCAAATGGGAAAATTTGAACAAGAAGCTAAAGATCTGCTTCAAGCGATCGGAGGCAAGGAGAATGTCACTGCCGTCACCCACTGTGCGACACGGATGCGCTTTGTTCTCGGAGACGAAAAGAAGGCAAATGTCAAGGCCATCGAGTCGATTCCAGCCGTTAAAGGGACCTTTACAAATGCGGGTCAATTTCAGGTGATTATCGGGAATGACGTGCCGATTTTTTATAATGATTTTACTGCTGTTTCAGGCATTGAGGGTGTTTCCAAAGAAGCAGCCAAGTCTGCAGCTAAGAGTAATCAAAATGTACTTCAACGTATCATGACCACTCTGGCAGAAATCTTTACACCGATTATTCCAGCCTTGATAGTTGGTGGACTAATCCTCGGTTTCCGTAATGTCTTGGAAGGGGTGCATTGGTCAATGTTGGATGGTAAGACCATCACAGAATCCTCTCAGTTTTGGGCAGGAGTTAATCACTTCCTCTGGTTGCCTGGTGAAGCGATCTTCCAGTTCTTACCAGTAGGGATTACCTGGTCTGTTTCTCGTAAGATGGGAACCAGTCAAATCTTGGGGATTGTTCTCGGGATCTGTTTGGTTTCACCTCAGTTGCTCAATGCCTATGCAGTAGCTTCAACACCTGCATCAGAAATTGCAGCAAACTGGGTTTGGAATTTTGGCTACTTTACTGTTAATCGTATCGGTTACCAAGCCCAAGTTATCCCAGCTTTACTGGCAGGTTTGAGTCTGTCTTATCTTGAAATTTTCTGGCGCAAGCATATCCCAGAAGTCATTTCGATGATTTTTGTACCTTTCTTGTCATTGATTCCAGCTTTGATTTTGGCTCACACTGTTTTGGGACCAATCGGTTGGACAATCGGACAAGGACTCTCAGCGGTTGTATTGGCAGGTTTGACTGGTCCTGTTAAGTGGCTCTTCGGTGCGATTTTTGGTGCCCTCTACGCTCCATTTGTCATCACAGGTCTGCACCATATGACCAATGCCATCGACACACAATTGATTGCGGATGCTGGCGGAACTGCCCTCTGGCCAATGATTGCTCTTTCTAATATTGCCCAAGGTTCTGCTGTATTTGCCTATTATTTCATGCACCGCCATGATGAGCGTGAGGCTCAGATTTCACTTCCTGCAACCATTTCAGCCTATCTGGGTGTTACAGAACCAGCCCTCTTTGGGGTCAATGTCAAATACATCTATCCATTTG
>CAUQPD010000024.1:0-22627 GCA_963519935.1 uncultured Streptococcus sp. | reverse complement strand
CATCAGGTGTGGAGGCAATGGTTAGCCATCGACTGGTTTGCTCTCCCTTAGCTTCGTTTTTATTAGTAGTAGAAGAAGTATCAGGGAGTGTAAACTTGGCATAAGCCCCAGCTTTCCAGTTTTGATAACTTGGTTTTGTGATGTGAATTAAATACAGATCTCCGCTGGGATTTTCGATGGATTTTATCGATAATATCTGACTTCGTCCAAGGTAGGCGATGGCACCCCAAGTTATAAGGCCTAAGACTCCAAGTGTTGATAGAATGATAATAAACATTTTTTTACCTCTTTTCATTATTTTCCTCATTTTCAAAATTTAAAAGATAGCCAAGTAGCCAGTGCGATAACAGGAATAAAGCCAATCAGTTTGATAAGCAAATCAGTATTAGGTAGGCTGTAAATATAAATCATGGTAGTCAATGCCGCCAACCAAATACCCGCAATTTTTAAAATAACAGGTAAGCCGGCAATCATACATAACCCTATAGCCAGCAAAATCATACCTCCAGTCGCAAAGGACATAAAATCAGGGTTTGATAAATCAATCTGTTGTAGTGTAGCCCCCCAAATAATGACCAAAATACCAATAACGGCAAGAGAAATTCCTGTAATACCTAATCCATTCATTTTTTTAACTCCTTGTTTGTCCATGATAACATCCCCTTTATTATATTATTGAATGAATGAAATATAAATTCATTTATATATTTTCAAAAAATAAAAAAATTAATTCTTTTTATAAAAATTTTGTCCTTTCTATTAAATAATATCAAATATAGCATATCCATTTACTCTATAATCTGTTCTATCTCACCTATAAGAATAAAATGAGGTTCCCAGCCACCATGTCCGTCAGTATAGATATCCGGATACAATTCATAGTAATCCCTTATTTCCTGTACAAAACTCTCCTTGTCAAACTGTTGCTTACAAAGCTTTTTACATAAAAAAGTCTGTTTTGCCTCTTTAAATCCCATAGTCTTACCTATAGGAATTGCCATAAGTCCGGCATTTTCTATTTTATTTTCATTTCTTCCTGAATGACTTCCAAGGTATGCAAGTGCCTTTTTATATTTTGGATCAAAAAAGCTTACAGTAAAGTATTCACTATCATCAATAAACTCAGCTGTATATCTTGACGGATGTATATATAGGGTTACAGTCGCCTTACTTTTTCCCGGTGCTCCCCAAATATTTCCAAGGCTACTCCATGACACGAGGCAGGCATTGAACTTTTCCCTGTTGCCTACCGTTATTGCCGCCCATTCACTGTCAAAAATGTCAAACGGTTTGTACTCTTTTTTTCTAAATTCCATGTTCATTCCTCTTTCTCCAATTCACCTATAATTAAATTATATTTGTTATTTAAGAATTCCTTTTATGAAGTTGGTTGCAAGTATTTCAACGGTCTTGCCAATATCTGGAAAATCTTTTTCCGTGATATGCATATCCATATAGTAAAACAGATTATAAACCTGTAAAATATCTTGAATCTTTTCTGGCGAGTACCCTTCAGCCTGCATACGATTTGTAAAAGTTTTAACTAGAAACTGATGAAATGGATTTGCGACTTTGCCTTCCTCCGAGGAATAGTAGCTGTGTAACTCATCTGCGATGGCAGGATTGTACCATTCTGCAAGGATTTTATTGGAAGAAACGAGAGTTCTGGACTGAGCAAAGAGTTGACCAATGAGGTCGGTCATATCAATTTCCCAATCCAGTTCTTCGATCATAGCTTGGCGAACACGGTTGTTTTCATCTATATAGGTGTCTAGAAAAATGGCTTCTTTACTCTCGTAATAGTTATAAAAAGAACCAACTGCAACACCAGTTTGCCTAGCAATTTCTGAAATTCCTGTTGCCTTGTAACCTTTTTTCGAAAAAACTTCATAGGCTGCTGTCTTTAAAGCTTGTTTTTTGTCCAATATGATTTAGCCTCCTTTGTTTTGTGAATGAATAAATCGATTTGTTCATTCATATTCTAACAAATCATGGCTAGCTTGTCAATAAGAAGGCTAGATTTATTAAATAAGTTAAAGAAACGCTAACAAAATGAGCACAAAAAGGAAAATATAGGATAAGGCTGGAACTATAGTTAAAAATAAGGTATGATATCAGTGGGAATGTTCTCTATTTAGCATCTGTTTTCTGATCTGGATTTGGGAAATAGGCTGCTAAACAGTATGAGATACTGATCCGTAAATCTGATATGAAGGGTTTTGATACTTTGAGAAATAGCAAAGGAGGAGCGCATGCACAAGATTTTACTAGTAGAAGATGACCAAGTTATTCGGCAACAAGTTGGGAAATTACTCTCTGAGTGGGGTTTTGAGGTCGTTTTGGTAGAGGACTTTATGGAAGTCTTGAGCTTATTTGTCCAGTCAGAACCTCATTTGGTGCTCATGGATATTGGTCTACCTCTTTTTAATGGTTACCATTGGTGCCAGGAGATTCGTAAGATTTCTAAGGTGCCCATCATGTTTCTCTCTTCGAGAGATCAAGCGATGGATATCGTCATGGCGATCAATATGGGGGCGGATGACTTTGTGACCAAGCCTTTTGACCAGCAGGTGCTCCTTGCCAAGGTTCAAGGCTTGTTGCGCCGTTCCTATGAATTTGGCCGTGATGAAAGTCTGCTGGAGTATGCAGGTGTGATCCTCAATACCAAGTCTATGGACCTGCACTATCAGGGGGAAGTCCTGAGTTTGACCAAGAATGAATTTCAAATTTTGCGGGTCTTGTTTGAACATGCTGGCAATATCGTGGCGCGTGATGACCTGATGCGGGAACTCTGGAATAGCGACTTTTTCATCGATGACAATACCTTGTCTGTCAACGTTGCTCGCTTGCGCAAAAAGTTGGAGGAGCAAGGTTTAGCAGGGTTTATCGAAACCAAGAAAGGGATAGGATACGGACTGAAACATGCTTGATTGGAAATCATTTTTTCTAGCCTATCTGCGTTCTCGCAGTCGCGTTTTTGCCTATATTTTTTCATTAGGCTTTCTCGTCCTTCTCTTTCAGTTTTTATTTGCTAGTCTAGGAACTTATTTTCTTTATTTCTTTCTGCTCAGTAGTTTTTTGACCTTCTTATTTTTGGCTTGGGATATATTTGCAGAAGCTCAGGTTTACCGGCAGGAAATACTCTATGCTGAGAGAGACCCCAAGTCTCCTCTGGAATGTGCGCTAGCAGAAAAACTCGAAGAGCGTGAGTCTGAATTGTATCAAAAGAAGTCGGAAGCGCAGAGCAAGCTGACGGATTTGCTTGATTACTACACCTTATGGGTTCACCAGATCAAGACGCCCATTGCGGCTAGTCGCCTTTTAGTAGCAGAAGTCTCTGATCGGGAGGTCAAGCAGCAACTGGAACAGGAAATCTTCAAGATTGACTCCTATACCAACCTGGTGTTGCAGTACCTGCGTTTAGAGAGTTTTCACGATGATTTGGTCTTTGAACAGGTTCAAGTGGAGGACTTGGTCAAGGAGATGGTTCGTAAGTACGCACTTTTCTTTATCCAGAAGGGGCTAGCAGTCAATCTACATGATCTCGACAAAACTATCGTGACCGATAAGAAGTGGCTGTTGGTCGTCATTGAACAAATCCTCTCAAACAGTCTTAAGTACACCAAGGAAGGTGGGCTAGAGATTTCTATGGAAGGTCAGGAGCTCTGTATCAAGGATACGGGGATTGGGATAAAAAACAGTGATGTGCTCCGAGTCTTTGAACGTGGCTTTTCAGGATATAATGGTCGTCTAACCCAGCAGTCATCTGGACTGGGCCTCTATCTATCTAAGAAAATTTCTGAGGAACTGGGGCACCGGATTCGTATCGAGTCTGAGGTTGGGACAGGAACAACCGTTCGCATTAAATTTTCCAATAGGAATCTGATAATTGAGTGAGCATAGTTGATGATAACCTTATCCATCTGTGGAATTTTTGTTCTAGTCTATATCTCTATTTTCATGATAACGTCTAGAAGTTACCGTGAGATTGTCCAGATGTAAAAAATGTTACACTAGGAAACGACTAGAATATAGTCAAACAATAAAAGAGGCAATAATGAAAGAAAGTTATTTTGACGGAGGAATCCTAGATTATAGTGGATACTCTATCTTAGTAGCCATAATTTTCGGGCTTACCTTGGGGATCGCAACACCTTGGGCGGTTTGCATGATGCAAAATTGAAAACCAAACACACGGTAGTGGATGGGTAATGTCTATACTTTGACGGGATTGGAGCACAACTGTTCGGTAACTGGATCAAGTGGTTTCTTCTAACCATCATCACGTTTGGGATCTATGGCTTCTGATTGAAAATAAAAATGAAGCAATGGATTGTCGAACAAACCAATCATGTTTAATCATTAAACGGCATCTTCTTTCAGAGGAGATACCGTTTTTTTCTTTTTCGGATAAGGAAACAAAAATTTCTTCCTTTCTCTATCTGTTCAATTGATAGATTTCGTTGGAGAAAGACTGTAAAATTTTTGATATAATGTTAAGGATAGACTGACGGATGCTTAAAGGATAATTTTCAAAAACATAACAGGTGAGAAGAAAAATATGTAAGATTGAAAAGAAGTCTCTCTACCATCATCCAAGCAGAAACAAGAGTATATGAAATAAAAGGAGTAACCAATGTCCAGAAACTATTCAACACGTGAATTCCGCGAGAAACTATATGATGACCTTCATGTTCGATTAAGAGATACAGTGATTTTGATGTGTGCGATTTTTATTGCCTCTATCGGTCTAAATATGAATTCAACAGCTGTCATTATTGGAGCCATGCTGATTTCCCCTCTTATGACACCGATTGTTGGACTGGGTTTTGGTTTAGCTATTTTTGATACCCGTTTAATCAAACAATCTCTAGAGGTTTTATTTACTCAAGTATTGGTCAGCTTGCTTGTCTCGACTCTGTATTTCTGGATTTCTCCCTTATCTTATGCAAGTAGCGAACTGATTGCACGAACCACTCCAACCATTTGGGATGTTCTCATTGCTATTGCTGGTGGGATAGCAGGTGTAATTGGGTCAAGGAAAAAAGAAGCAAATAATATCGTACCAGGAGTAGCCATTGCAACAGCTCTGATGCCACCTATCTGTACTGCAGGCTATGGTTTAGCTAATGGAAATGTACGATTTTTATTTGGGGCTCTCTATCTTTTCTTGATCAACTGTGTCTTTATCATGCTAGCCAACATTGTTGGAACAAGAATTTTGATGAGAAAATCTCCCTTAAGTTCATTTAAAGAGCTAAACATTAAAATGAGAATTGGGTTGATATCCTTGATTGTATTATTGATTCTTCCAGCCAGCTATTCAGCAGTCACTCTGACGATGGATCAAGCGCGAAAAGAAGGAATCAAACAGTTTGTAGCAAAAGAGTTCGCCAATCACACGGTCATTAATCAAGTCTACAAGTCAAGGAACAATGAATTGGTCTTGACGGTTGTTGGAGATCCGATTTCAGACGAAGAATTAGAAACGCTCCATCAAAAACAAGCCTCTTACGGTATTCAATCTGTTCAATTAAAAGTCAATCAAGTTCATAATTCGACAAAATTAGATAGTGAGATGACCAAGGAATTTTACGAAAATATTAACAAGTATATCGATCAAAAACTCTCTGAAAAAGATTCACAAAAAGATCTCGTAAAAGAAAATGAGGCAGACAAGGACTGAGGATAGTTAACTTATCTAACTCATGGAAGCAAATCTTGGGAGGATATCCCATATCCAACAGTTAGTGGATAGAAAGGATTGTTTATGAGGATACCATTTGTGGTGGTTTAACCAATCACTACTAGCTCAGGTTAAATAAAATATAAAAAAGCAACAACTGAGATAGTTGTTGCTTTTCTGGCTCTGAAAAACGTTTCTCAGACAGTGATCGTTTTATTTCTCAACACGAGATTTGTTGGCTATATCAGCAAGGATTGCTGCTACAAACTCATCTACTGGGACAGTTTGTGTTTCTTTTTGGCCATAGCGACGAACATTGACTGTTCCGTCTTCCATTTCCTTATCCCCAACAATCAATTGGTAAGGAATCTTACTGGTTTGAGAAGCACGAATCTTGAACTGCATTTTTTCATTGCGCTCATCTACGTCTGCACGGACACCACGGTCACGGAGTTTTTTAGCTACTTCCCATGCGTAGTCCACGTGTTTTTCGTTAGATACTGGGATGAGGGTTACTTGGTGTGGTGCCAGCCATGTTGGGAAGGCACCCTTGTAGTTCTCAATCAAGATAGCTGTGAAGCGTTCCATAGTTGAGATAACCCCACGGTGGATCATAACTGGGCGATGTTCTTCCCCATCAGCTCCGATGTATTTAAGGTCGAAGCGTTCTGGAAGCAAGAAGTCAAGTTGGATAGTAGAAAGAGTTTCTTCTTTTCCAAGAGCGGTCTTAACTTGGATATCCAATTTTGGTCCGTAGAAGGCTGCTTCACCTTCGGCTTCAAAGTAGTCCACGCCCATTTCATCAAGGGCTGCACGAAGCATGGTTTGGGCATTTTCCCACATCTCATCGTTGTCAAAGTACTTGTGAGTATCTTGAGGGTCACGAAGAGAGAGGCGGAAGCGGTATTCAGTCAAGTTGAAGTCTTCGTAAACATCGATAATCAACTGAAGGGCACGTTGGAATTCTTCTTGGATTTGTTCTGGAGTGACAAAGAGGTGACCGTCGTTAAGAGACATTTCACGCACACGTTGAAGACCAGTGAGGGCACCAGATTTTTCGTAGCGGTGCATCATACCGATTTCAGCGATACGGATTGGCAACTCACGGTATGAGTGAACATGGTGTTTGAAGACTTGGATGTGGTGTGGACAGTTCATTGGACGAAGGACAAATTCTTCCCCGTCACCCATGTCCATAGTTGGGAACATGTCTTCTTGGTAATGATCCCAGTGACCAGAAGTCTTGTAAAGCTCAACAGAAGCAAGTGGTGGAGTGTAAACGTGTTGGTAGCCAGAAGCCAACTCTTTGTCTACAATGTAGCGTTCCAACTCACGACGAATAGTCGCACCATTTGGCAACCAGAATGGAAGACCTTGACCAACCTCTTGAGAAATCATGAAGAGGTCAAGCTCTTTACCAAGTTTACGGTGGTCACGTTCTTTGGCTTCTTCACGCATTTGAAGGTAGTTTTTCAAGTCTTTCTTGTCAAACCAAGCTGTACCGTAGATCCGTTGCATCATCGCGTTGTCGCTATTTCCGCGCCAGTAAGCACCAGCTACATGAAGAAGGTGGAAGATTTGGATGCGACCTGTTGACGGAACGTGAGGGCCACGGCAAAGGTCCACGTATTCCCCCTGACGGTAGATAGTTAAACCACCCTCGTCTTCTGAGTGTTCTTCAATCAATTCCAACTTGTAAGGGTCGTTTTTGAAGATTTCACGTGCTTCGTCTTTAGTGACTTCCTCACGAATAGATGGGAAGTTTTCTTTGACGATTTTTTTCATTTCTTCTTCGATACGAGGAAGGTCTTCGTTGGAGATTTGACCGGCAGTATTGTCTGTATCGTAGTAGAAGCCATCTTCGATAGCTGGACCAACTCCCAAGTGAATATCTGGGAAGAGGCGACGAGCTGCTTGGGCAAACAAGTGGGCAGCTGAGTGACGCAAGATCGGAAGGGCATCTTCGTGATCAGGTGTCACGATTTCGATGCTTCCATCTTCAGTGATAGCACGAGTCGTGTCGATGAGTTTGCCGTTGAATTTACCAGCCAAGGCCTTTTTAGCTAGGGAATTGCTGATAGATTGGGCAATTTCAAAAGTTGTAACGCCAGATTCGAATTCACGAACAGCGCCATCTGGGAAAGTAATCTTAATCATGGTTTTCTCCTTAAATATTTATTCTATTTTTGTTGGACAATTTTAAGAGCCGAGCAACTTCTTCCGCAGTCTGATTCTCTGATTGACTACCATCTGTTACGAGGCTAGGATAGCTTAATTTCACCGCTTCCTTACGAACCATTTGAGCAAAAAGAATGTCTCGTTGCATCCAGTTTTCAAAAGCTTGATCAGGGTTGGTTGTACCCTCTAAGACATAAGGAACCCATTCTCTCTGTATATAATGCTTTTTTTGAAAATCAGCTGTCGGAGTCAAGCATAGATAGGAAGACGCTGGACATTCAAGCTTCTTTACCAAGTGAGGCAAAAGTCCTGCTCCCTCCACCAAGAGAGGTCTGTTTTGATTTTTTATCAAGTAAGATTTTACATAAGGAAAAATCTCTTCATAAAAGCGCCATTCTTCATCTGCCATCTCTTCTGGATTTCTCATCCAGATTTGTTCCGGATTTCTATCCTGCCTAAGAAGGCAAATTGGCTGTGAGTCTGCACTTGCTTGACTCATCATCTCTTCTACCAAATCATCCAGTTTGATATGAAGTAGTTGATACTGTCTAGCAAGAAGTGAGGCAATTGTTGACTTTCCACTACAAGGCGATCCGCCAATCATATAAAGCATCATTCTTCCTCCTTCTGACAAAATAAAAACGACATCCTCGAAAGGACGTCGCAACGTGGTTCCACCTTCATTTATGTTCCTCAAAAAAGAGGGACACCTCTGATTGGCTCTAACGTGGCCACCGTTTTATGTTTTCATAAAAGTCAGTAGAGTAGTATCAGTTTAGGCTTTCTATGCGTTTCCAGCAACCACGCACTCTCTAGTAGAAAGGGACTAAGTGACTTGTCTCTATGCATTATTATAGCATGATTGCGAGAATTTTCAAGGTTTTTGTATAATTTTTTTATTTTTCTCTCGCTGGAAGACATGCTTGATCCCCACACCAGCAGCCAACCCAAGTAGGGCAAAGAGTTCATAGGCTAAGAAGTAAAGCAGGATGAATTCGCCAAAGGTGATGATGGTAAAGCAAAAGAGCAGACCAATACCGAGTAGCCACCAAAGTGAGAAATGAAATCGATAGCTATAAAGTAGCGATACGATAAAGGTTACCAGAGGTGAAAAGAGGATGATGTTGTAAATGTACAGTCCCTTCAGTGTATATGGGTCAGAGATGAGTAGTGAGAATAGCTCATAGAGTGGCCAGTAAAAAAAGAAAGTAATAAGGTAGTATGGGATATACTTAAGATAATTCCGCATGGCAATAGTCCTCCAATCTGGAAAAAAATGAGAGATATTGTAGACCACATAATCCTAAATGAAGGGGAAATCTCTACTTATATTATAGCACGATTTAAAAGCTCTTACAATTTAATCCAGTGATCGGTGATAGTAATCTTTTCGAGTGTTTTCTGTTATAATACTAACAAAAGAAGGAAAATAAGGAGAAAGAATGACCAAAATAGCAGTTCTTTCAGACATACATGGAAATACGACAGCTTTGGAAGCTGTACTGGCTGATGCTAAAGCGGCAGAGGTAGACCAATACTGGCTTTTAGGGGATATTCTGATGCCAGGAACAGGACGTAGAAGGATTTTAGACCTCTTAGCTAGCTTGCCTATTACAGTAAGAGTTCTGGGAAATTGGGAGAATAGTCTCTGGCGAGGCCTGCATCGCAAGTTAGACCCTACAAAAGCGAGCCATCGTTATCTCCTGCGTCAAAGTCAGTACATCTTAGAGGATGTCAGCCCTGAAGAAATCGAAAACCTCAATAATCAACCTATGCAAGTTCATCGTCAGTTTGGTGATTTGATGGTAGGAATCACTCACCATCTCCCTGATAAAAACTGGGGTAGAGAGTTGATTCATACGGGAAAGCAAGAAGATTTTGATAGATTGGTGACGAATCCACACGCGTCTATCGCAGTATATGGCCATATTCATCAACAGTTGCTTCGTTACGGAAGTGATGGACAGTTGATTCTTAATCCAGGTTCCATTGGACAACCTTTCTTTCTAGATGCGAAGTTGCGTAAGGATCTACGGGCTCAGTATATGATTATAGAGTTTGATGAAGCAGGTTTGTCTGATGTTGATTTTCGTCGAGTGGATTATGATGTAGAAGCTGAATTGCAGTTGGCTAAGGATTTGAAGCTCCCCTATTTCCAGGTCTACTATGAAAGTTTGGTAAATGGGATTCACCATACTCATAACCATGAATTGTTAGGTCAGATTAGTGAACAAGAAGGTTATGATCAGGATGTTGAACTCTGGATGGAAAGAGACAAGAAAGATTGGTTTTAAGAGGACTTCTAGCTAGAAATCAGATAGTCTAGTGACTGCTGTTTCGCGATAAGTCGAACTGGATACGAATTGACGGCTTCTCAAATTTATGTTAGAATAACGGAATATAACTAATTTGAATCTCATACTAATTGATATTCAAAATAAGCGGAGACAGATAATGAAACCAGAAGAGTTACACGCTATTGCCTCGGAGTTGGGCATGCAATTTGACGAAGATTCGCGTAGTATTTATGGCACGCAGTCAGGCTATTTACTTTTCCTGCAAGAAACTGACGTGAAAAATCAGTTTCGACTTTGTGTCAGTGTGAGTTTGAATGGCAATCCTGCGGATTCAGAAGAAAACGAATTGGTTTGGGATGAGTTTAAGAGTGAATCTCTTCCAAACTTGTCGACCTTGTCTATCAATCAGTACCTTGTTTCTTTTGTCGTAAAAGGTGCAATGCGCAAATCAAAAACAATTGAAAAGCTACAGACGCTCATAACAGACCTTGTTGCATTCCTTGAAACCCATCATTTCGTCCAAGTGTGTGCCTACAGTGGTCAGGAGGGCCCCGTTGGTCTCTATCAATTAGGCGATTCAATTTTCCTTATCAATGAGGAAAGTTATCAATTGCTGAAGAGTAATCTTCAGATTGAGGTAGATTCTTATCAAAACCAGAAGGAAAATGTTCTTCTTGGAGCAGTTGGTGCCTTGCTAGGAGCCTTGGTTGGTGGAGCAGTTGCTCTATTTATCGCGCGTCTAGGTTATGTAGCTATGGTAGCAGGTATTGTTCTGGGGATTTGTACCATTAAAGGATATGAAATCCTTGGAAGAAAGGTATCTCGAAAGGGGATTGTGATTTCCTCTATTTGGATGGTGATTACTGTCTTTCTAGTAAATCAAATTGACTTGGCGATGGAAGTCGTTGCCAAACTAGGGGTTGAGTTTCCCTTTGCTTTCCGAGTGGTGAATCAATTAATCTTTAGCGGTGATTTCCCAGATAACTATTTTTATAATCTAGCTATGTTAGCTGTGTTTACCTTAGTTGGTGCTGGGGTGTCTATCAGCTCGGTTTGGTCAAGTCATAAAACAAAAGGGATTGTCCGTAAAATTGCATAAAAAAATAAGTCTTTGTATGTCCTCCGCTGTTCTGGGTACCAAGAGGGATACAGGACTTTTTGCATGGAGAAGGTAATCATTTGTTAATATTTGACAGGATAAGCAAAAAAGGTATAATGTTTATACGGGAAAAGATGAATAAAATATCAATGAAAGGAGAAGAAGATGCAAATTTCAAGCCGATTTACAATTGCGACTCATATGATGATTATTATTGCAATGCAGGATACAGACAGCAAGGTAACCAGTGATTTTCTTGCGGCTAGTGTCGGAGTTAATCCAGTCATTATCCGTAAGACTTTGTCGCAACTCAAAAAAGCAGGATTGATTTCAGTTGCGCGTGGGACGGGCGGTACCGAGATTATAAAGGACCTCCAAGATATTAGCCTTTTTGATGTGTATCAGGCTGTCGAATGTCTAGGAAAATCTGGCAAACTCTTTAGTTTCCATGACAATCCCAATCCTAACTGTCCAGTAGGGGCTAATATTCATAAGGTCTTGGATCAGAAATTGCTGGATATCCAAGTAGCTATGGAAAACCAACTTCGTCAGATGAGTCTGGCTCAGGTTGTGGCAGATGCAGAAGCAAGAATAGCAAAATAAGAGGACTAGGCTCCTCTTTTTCTATTGCCATAATTATGGTACAATGTAGACATTAAAGGAGGAGACTATGTACTTTATCACAGGATTTTTTGTCCTACTTTTTCTCGTTTCGTTTTTAAGGGACAATCGTAGTCTCTGGAATCCAGCTCTCTTGCTTTTGTCTCTGCTTTTTTCTTATATGTCTATTGCCAATCTTTTTTACGAAGCTGGGCAGAAAGAAGTGCACATGGTTTTCTTTGCAGGGATTTTTCTCCTGCTGCCTCTTTTAGTTTTTCTAAGTGGTTTTTTCCTTATTTATAATGGATTTGTGTTATTGAAAAAAGAAGGAAAATCCAAGGCAAATTATTTGTCTCTAGGATTAGGCTGCGTGATTCTATTCTTTTTTGTGATCATGGCGATTCGAGTGAGCGATACCAAGGGCTTGTTTTACACCAATCATCTAGTGAATATTATCTTTTTCTTTTTGATTTATTCGTATTTGATTTTTGGTTTTGCCTTTGCAGGATTTCTGCTTTAT
Source organism: uncultured Streptococcus sp. (assembly GCA_963519935.1). Taxonomy (GTDB): domain Bacteria; phylum Bacillota; class Bacilli; order Lactobacillales; family Streptococcaceae; genus Streptococcus. The sequence goes on along the minus strand of CAUQPD010000024.1, from coordinate 10,247 downwards.
TCCATTCTGTATCTTTTCATTCCTAAGAAAAAATATTATGATTTTATCATCATTCACGGAGCAGGCTTGTTGAATGGAGAAAAAGTCACTCCCTTACTGAAGAGTCGCATTGACAAGGCAGTAGAAGCTTATCACCAGTCTCTCAATCCCAATGTTAAAATCATCGCAAGTGGTGGTCAAGGTGGGGATGAGAAGATTTCCGAGGCTCAGGCAATTTGTAATTATTTGCTGGAAGAGACGGATGTTCCGAGAGAAGCGATTCTCCTAGAGGAAGACTCAACGACGACCTATGAGAATCTTCTCTTCTCAAAAGAAATGGGAGAGAAGCTGGTGGCCAGTCCACGTTTTCTCTTTGTGACCAATGATTACCATGTTTTTCGTACCAGTACCTATGCTCGCCGTATTGGGATGAAGGGAGATGGTCTTGGTTGCCGTACAGCCGCCTACTATATCCCATCAGCCTTTATTAGAGAATATATTGCTCTATGTGTGAAGATGAGATGGCTTTTTATCGCTTTCTATGTTTTGTTGATTTTAGCTCTGATTTTCTCTTATAGAGGTGTTCTATGGTAATATGTAAAATTCATATTGTAATTCTTGTTAGAATCTCTAAAAAATCTTGTAGTAACTCTAAGGGAAAAATTGTCACTAGTAATGAAAGAGCAGGGTAAGTGATTGTGAGTGCGGTTTTAGGAACGGTTTCATGATTGCTCGTCAATCAATTGAACAATTTCTAACCTAGTTGCAGATTTTCAGAGAGAGTCAAAAATAGGCAACTGAATATGAGTAGACTAGAATTTTACAGTCAACGACAAATAAAAATGTGAACAGCAACAGAGGTTCACATTTTCTTTTTGGTCTATGGCAAAATGGCTTTTAGTTCCTTCAGGATAGTTTGTAAGGTTACGATCGCTTGTTCTCCTTGTTGTGGTTGGTAGAGTAGTTGGAAATACTTGCGAATAGTTTCTTCAAATTGCTTAGGGAGGAGTGTACAATTGGTCTTTGCGTACTCCAACATTCGTTTTTCACCAGGATGGGTTTGCTCATTGAGCGCAAATAACAAGTCAAAGTAGGAAGCAAAAAACTCACTCGTACGATGATTCATACTGAGAAGATCTTGGCGTTTGATAGCTTTTTCTATTTGGTGAGAGAAGGCAGGCATGGCTTGTTCTAGCAAAAGGAGTTGCCTTTCGATGATCTGTTTTTTGAGTTCGTGTGGATAGGGAATCTGGTAGGTTCTTTGGAGCAAAGCATAGTGTCCATTCGGGTCGTATAAAATCTTGCTGTGGAGTAGATTATGCCACATGCAAGTTGTATAGGCATTTTGAGCTTTGTGCTGAAAAACGGTTGAGTTCAATTCCTGTTCAAACGACTCCAGCGAACGATAAATCAACTCGATTTCGATACCGTTGTTTAGTACGCAGTCATCTTCTAATTCCCAAAACTGGTTTCCAATTTCCATATAAGAACAATACTTACTCAAGATATCTCGTCGAATCGCCTCATCAATAGAAGAGTTTAGATAGACATAAACGTCATAGTCAGAATTTTGATCGTAGGCTTGTCCTGCACGAGAACCACCAAGAGCAATAGCTTCTACTTGTTCCAGTTGAGAGAATTCTTTGCAAAGTTCGTGGATCATGATTTTTCTCCTTGCTTTAGGGTTTTAAAGTCATTTTACCAAAAAGTAAAACGTTTGCATAGCATTAAGTTGCTCTTTTTCATTTATAGCAAAAAATGTGAACCCTTGTTTTGAGTTCACATTTCTTTTTTATTCTGCGGCTTGTTGCCAACGTTTTGCTAGCTTATGAGACAGGCTAGAAATGGCAAAGTTAAAGATAAAGTAAATCAAGGCAATCAGGATATAAAGACTGAAGACTTGCTCTGGTTCGAAATAACGACCCATGAGAATTTGGCTGGCGCCAAAGAGCTCTTGTAGGGCGATAACAGAGTAGAGAAGGCTGGTATCCTTGATCACAGTTACAAACTGAGAAATGATAGCTGGCAACATTTTGCGGATTGCTTGTGGGAGAATGATGTAGTAGAGGATTTGTGTAGAGGTGAATCCTTGTGACATTCCTGCTTCGTACTGTCCCTTGTCCACGGCGTTGAGACCGCCTCGGATAATCTCAGCTAGGGCTGCTGAGGTAAAAAGGGTAAAAGCAGTAATACCTGCTGGTGTGGACTTCATCTTAAACACCAAAAAGATGGTGAAAATCCAGAGGAGGTTGGGAACGTTACGTACAAACTCGATATAAATGCTGGAGATGATTCGTAAGACAGGATTTTTCCCATTTCTCATAACGGCTAGTACTGTTCCGATAAGGGTCGAGAGGACGATAGCAATTAGAGAAATGTAGAGGGTTAAGCCAAATCCTTTAAAAATAAAGATTAGGTTATCTGGGGTCAAAACTTCTAAAATAGATTCCATAGTAACCTCCTAAAGTGAATAGGCTTTTTTGTTGGCTTGCTCCATCTTGCGACCAAACTGGGCAACAGGGAAGCATAGAGCAAAGTAGAGAAGAGCAGCGCCTAAAAAGGCTGGGATATAGTTTCCGTTGAGAGCCGACCAAGACTTGGTCACAAACATCAAGTCCACTCCAGAGATGATAGCTACGGTAGAGGTGTTCTTGATGAGGTTAACGATTTGGTTGGTCAAAGGAGGGAGAATGATACGGAAGGCCTGAGGCAAGATAATCAAGCGCATGGCACTGATATAGGTAAAACCTTGCGACAAGGCGGCCTCCATCTGACCGCTAGGAATAGACTGAATCCCTGAACGAATAACCTCAGCGATATAGGCACCGTGATAGAGTCCCACACAAAGTACAGCGGTCCAATAAATCGGAATCATGATGGTATGGTCACTGATAAGAGGCAAACCATAGAAGACGATGACAAACTGCACCAAGAGGGGAGTGTTTTGATAAAATTCGACAAAGATACGAGCCAAAATTCTTAAAATTTGATGTTTGCTAGTTGATAGGACTCCAAAGATGATTCCTAAGACCATAGCTAGGATAAAGGATCCAATCGCTAGGGCAAGGGTGAAGAGGAAACCGTTGAAAAATTGTCCAAAATCCTGAAAATAGGCTGTCCAAGATGATAAATCTGTCATAGGGTGTCCTCCTTAATCTGCAGTATGGCTAGATGGTTTGAGCTTGTAACGGTCATAAAGTTTCTGCAAACTACCGTCCTTGGTCCATTTAGTGACCAAGGTATCAAGATAGTCGTTGAGCTCGGTGTTTGATTTCTTGGTGACGATACCGTAGTCAGATGGTTTGAAACTATCATCTAGTAGTTCTGTCCGTTTGCTGATGTAGCCTGACAGGATCGAGCGGTCCACGGAAAAGGCATCAATACGGTGAGCGTGAAGGGAAGTAATCAATTCTGGGTAGGAACCAAGTTCGACGAATTTAAATGTTAGACCTTTCTTTTTACCCAGTTCAGTAATCAAGCGTTGGGTGATGGATCCTTGGGCAACCCCAATGGTTTTTCCGTTTAGGTCCTCAATGCTTTTAATGTTGGCGGATTTATTGACCAAAAAGCCAGAAGCGTCCGTGTAGTAGGGACTTGTGAAGTTGTATATTTTTTTACGCTCGTCTGTGATGGTGAAGGTTGCGATATCCATGTCGACCTGTTCATTGTCTAATAGTGGACCGCGGGTTTGAGCGGTAACAGGAACGTAGCGAATCTTGACCTTGAGTTCATCTGCAATCATCTTGGCCAGGTCCGTTTCGATACCAGAATAGGTCCCTGTCTTGGGGTCCTTGTAACCAAAATTGGGAACGTCTTGTTTGACACCGACAACCAGTTCGCCTCTTTTTTGAATGTCTGCGACACTGGTATCGGCTTGGACTGGTTTTGCAGAAACAAGGCTGAAAAGGCTAATCAATAATACTGATAAAAAGAGTTTCTTTTTCATAGGCGCCTCCTTATTTGACTTTATCACTTTCGTGGTTGATAATTTTGCTGAGAAATTGCTGGGCACGAGGTTCGCTTGGATTGTCAAAAAAGTCATCGACATCTGTCGTATCTACCAAAACTTCTCCGTCGGCCATAAAGATGATGCGGTCAGCAACTTCACGGGCAAAGCCCATTTCGTGGGTAACGATGATCATGTTCATCCCATCATGCGCCAGTTTTTGCATAACTGCTAGTACATCACCGATAGTCTCAGGATCAAGAGCAGATGTTGGCTCATCAAAGAGGAGGAGTTCCGGATGCATGGCAAGACCACGAGCGATGGCAATCCGTTGTTTTTGTCCACCAGATAGCATGGCTGGATAAGAATCTTTCTTGTCCCACATATTTACAAATTCCAGATATTTTTGGGCTGTTTTTTCAGCTTCTTTTTTATCAATTCCTAGAACTTTTACGGGTGCGAGTGTTACATTTTCTAACACTGTTTTGTGTGGGTAAAGGTTAAAATGTTGAAAAACCATGCCGACTTCCTTACGAAGAGGAACTAAATCTTTCTGACTGGCACCTGCTACTTGGTGTCCATTGACTAGGAGACTTCCTTTGTCAACAGCCTCCAAACCATTGATGGTGCGGATAAGAGTGGACTTCCCAGAACCAGAGGGTCCTAGGAGGACAACAACTTGCCCTTTTTCAAAACGGAGATTGATGTCGCGGAGTGCATGATAATCTCCGTAATATTTTTCGACGTTTTTAAATTCTACTAAAGCCATGAGAGATCTCCTTTGTGTTAGATTTTATAACATGATTCTACAACAAAAGAATGTTCTTGTCAAATCATATCTGAAAAAAATTCACTAAAATTTTATAAAAAAGCAATCAGGATAGAGAAAATGCCTAAATCATGTTATAATGAAACGATAGAATTCTTAGAAAGAGTGGATGTCTTTTTGATAACACCTACTTATGAATGGCAGTTTGCCCCGCAGGTTGAAGATGCGGATTTTACAAAGATAACCAAGAAGGCAGGGCTGGGTCCTGAGGTGGCTCGCTTATTATTTGAGAGAGGGATTCAGGACGAAGAAAGTCTGAAGAAGTTTTTAGAACCTTCTTTAGAGGACTTACATGATCCCTATCTGCTCCATGATATGGATAAGGCAGTAGAACGGATTCGTCAGGCCATTGAAGAAGGGGAAAACATTCTCATCTATGGGGACTACGATGCGGATGGCATGACTTCAGCGTCGATTGTGAAGGAAAGTTTGGAACAGCTGGGCGCCGAGTGCCGTGTTTATCTGCCAAATCGCTTTACCGATGGCTACGGTCCTAATGCCAGTGTCTATAAATACTTTATCGAGCAAGAGGGAATTTCCTTGATTGTGACAGTGGATAATGGAGTTGCTGGTCACGAGGCCATTGAACTGGCCCAGTCTATGGGAGTGGACGTCATTGTAACCGACCACCATTCTATGCCTGAAACCTTGCCAGATGCTTATGCGATTGTTCATCCCGAGCATCCAGATGCGGACTATCCTTTCAAACAGTTGGCTGGTTGCGGAGTGGCTTTCAAGCTGGCTTGCGCCCTTTTAGAAGAAGTGCAAGTGGAACTACTGGATTTGGTCGCCATCGGAACTATTGCAGATATGGTGAGCCTAACAGATGAAAACCGTATTTTGGTTCAATATGGCCTGGAAATGTTGGGGCATACTCAGCGCATCGGTCTGCAAGAAATGTTAGATATGGCTGGGATTGCTGCTAATGAAGTAACAGAAGAAACAGTTGGATTCCAGATTGCCCCTCGTTTAAATGCTTTGGGGCGTTTGGATGATCCCAATCCCGCCATTGATTTGTTGACTGGGTTTGACGACGAGGAAGCGCATGAGATTGCCCTCATGATTCATCAGAAAAACGAAGAGCGTAAGGAAGTCGTCCAGTCTATCTATGAAGAAGCTAAGACCATGGTGGATCCTGAGAAGAAGGTCCAGGTTTTGGCCAAGGAAGGCTGGAATCCTGGCGTTCTGGGTATCGTTGCTGGTCGTTTGTTGGAAGAACTGGGGCAGACAGTCATCGTTCTTAATATAGAAGATGGTCGTGCCAAGGGTAGCGCTCGTAGTGTGGAAGCAGTCGATATTTTTGAAGCTCTGGATCCCCATCGAGACCTCTTTATCGCCTTTGGCGGCCATGCTGGTGCAGCTGGAATGACGCTGGAAGTGGAGAAACTTTCAGATTTATCTCAGGTCTTGGAAGACTATGTTCGTGAAAAAGGCGCAGATGCCAATGGTAAGAATAAGTTAAATCTAGATGAAGAGCTAGACTTGGAGACACTTAGCTTGGAAACGGTCAAAAGTTTTGAACGCTTGGCGCCTTTTGGAATGGACAATCAGAAACCTGTCTTTTATATCAAGGATTTTCATGTTGAAAGTGCTCGTACCATGGGAGCAGGCAATGCCCACCTCAAACTAAAAATTTCTAAGGGTGAGGCGAGTTTTGAAGTGGTGGCCTTTGGACAAGGTAGATGGGCGACAGAGTTTTCTCAAACCAAAAACTTAGAATTAGCAGTCACCCTGTCTGTCAATCAATGGAATGGCCAAACTGCCCTCCAGTTGATGATGGTGGATGCGCGTGTGGAAGGTGTTCAACTCTTTAACATTCGTGGGAAGAATGCAGTCTTGCCAGAAGGTGTTCCAGTCTTGGACTTTGCTGGAGAATTACCAGAATTAGCGACCAGTGATGCTGTGGTTGTGAAGAATATTCCAGAAGATATTACCCTGCTGAAGACCGTTTTTCAGGAACAAAATTTCTCTGCGGTCTATTTCAAGAACGACATTGACAAAGCCTACTATCTAACAGGTTATGGAACCAGAGAGCAGTTTGCCAAATTGTACAAAACCATTTACCAGTTTCCAGAGTTTGATATTCGCTACAAGCTGAAAGATCTGGCAGCTTATCTCAATATCCAACAAATCTTGCTGGTCAAGATGATTCAAGTATTTGAGGAACTGGGCTTTGTAACGATTAAAGATGGTGTCATGACAGTCAATAAAGAAGCGCCAAAGAGGGAGATTGTAGAAAGTCAGATATACCAAAATCTCAAAAAAACTGTCAAAAATCAAGAAATGATGGCTCTGGGTACGGTGCAAGAAATATATGACTTTTTGATGGAAAAATAGATGGAAAGGGACTGAGATGACCTATTTCGGTCTCTTTTTGTCGGATAAATGCTTGATGTGGGAGTGGTTGATAAGACAGTCTTTTGAGTGGTTCACTGATGTAAAAATTGGGGAAAATGATTCATTTTCTATTCTCTTCTATCACTTTATACGATGTCTGCTTTTAAACCTTATGTAGTAAAAGTATAAATTTTTGTAACATGACTAAAATATAACTCTAAACTAACTGACATGTAAATCAAGTATGATTTTCTTATCAAGAAAATATAAGGGGACTATAGTTATGAAAAAAACAGTTACGAAACTGACTCTTGGTTTGACTTCTACCGCTATTTTGGCTACAGTTGGGGCTCAAACGGTTCATGCGAATTCTTACGTTGTCCAAGACGGTGATTCATTTTATGCCATTGCAACTGCAAACGGCATGGATCCGCATGAGTTGGCAGCTTTGAATGGAAAAACCATCTTTGACACTATCCACCCAGGGGATGTATTGGAAGTGAGTGGTTCCGCTCAAGCTAGCTCTACCTACAGTGCTCCAGCTAGCACTGCGAACGTGGTATCAGATACAGAGGATGTTGTCGAAAAGACTCCAACAAACTATGGAAACTCTTATCCTGTTGGTCAGTGTACATGGGGCGTCAAAGAATTAGCTCCTTGGGCTAGTAACTGGTGGGGAAATGCTAACACATGGGCAATCTACGCGAGTGCTCAAGGCTATAAGACTGGCAGTGTTCCCGTAGTAGGAGCGATCGCCGTTTGGGACGGTGGTGAATATGGCCACGTTGCTTATGTAACAGATGTGCAAAGTGAAAACTCTATCCAGGTTTTGGAAGCAAACTACAGACGTCAAAAACAGATTGCGAATTACCGTGGCTTCTTTAATCCTCATGAATTTTTAGGAAACGTCACTTATATCTATCCAAACTAAAGATGATAAAAAGATTTAGAATTTCTAAGTCTTTTTTCTTTTTGAAAAAATTTCCTATCGTTACCCTCCATCTTAGTGGCTAATTGCTGAAAATTTTTAGATTCTGTAGCGAACAGGAAATTTTCGCTTTTGCATGTAGATAAATCATGTCTTTGTAGAAAAAAGTTCTCAAGTCGAGAGGTAAAAGTAAGTTTTTTGAACTAAAAGAGAAATTTAGAGTTCGAGAAAGGTATCTGAAATCAAATTGATTCAGAAAGCCCATATTTTTGGTGGTACAATCGTTTCATTATCTTCGTTGAAGCCTCTAAAAGAGAAGTCAAAGTAAAAAGATTTGATTCACAGTAGTGGCTAATCTCTAGTTAAAAACCTATCTTCATTTTGAAAATAATCAAAAAAATGGTATAATGGTAGGAAAAGATTCGGCTGAGAGTTTGAGGACTTTTAGAATAAGAGGGTGAACCTACCCTATAATCAAGATAAACTAAGGTTTCGGAGGAAAAATGAGTAATATTAGTTTAACAACACTAGGTGGTGTACGAGAAAATGGGAAAAATATGTACATCGCTGAAATCGATGGTTCTATTTTTGTTTTGGATGCAGGGCTTAAATACCCTGAAAATGAACAACTAGGGGTAGATGTCGTTATTCCAAATATGGAATACCTTTTTGAAAATAGTGACCGTATCGCTGGAGTCTTCTTGACCCACGGACATGCGGATGCCATTGGAGCTCTGCCTTACCTTTTGGCAGAAGCGAAGGTGCCTGTGTTTGGCTCTGAGTTGACCATCGAGTTGGCGAAACTCTTTGTCAAAGGGAATGATGCTGTTAAGAAATTCAATGACTTTCATGTGATTGATGAGGATACGGAGATTGACTTTGGAGGAACTGAGGTTTCCTTCTTCCGTACAACTCACTCCATTCCAGAAAGTTTGGGAATAGTCCTGAAAACAGCTGAAGGTAGCATTGTTTACACAGGCGACTTCAAGTTTGACCAGACAGCCAGTGAATCCTATGCGACGGATTTTGCTCGTCTGGCAGAAATCGGTCGTGATGGTGTCTTGGCGCTCCTCAGTGATTCAGCCAATGCTGATAGCAATATCCAGGTGGCGAGCGAGAGTGAAGTTGGAGACGAAATTACCCAGACCATTGCAGACTGGGAAGGTCGTATCATCGTTGCCGCAGTTGCCAGCAACCTTTCTCGTATCCAGCAAGTTTTTGATGCTGCAGCAGATACAGGTCGCAGAGTTGTTTTGACTGGATTTGATATTGAAAATATCGTCCGCACTGCGATTCGACTCAAAAAATTGTCTCTAGCCAATGAAAGTCTCTTGATTAAACCAAAAGAAATGTCTCGTTTTGAAGACCATGAGTTGATTATCCTTGAGACTGGGCGTATGGGTGAGCCTATTAATGGACTTCGTAAGATGTCTATTGGTCGCCACCGCTATGTGGAAATCAAAGATGGGGACTTGGTTTATATCGTAACGACTCCATCTATCGCCAAAGAAGCCGTCATGGCGCGTGTGGAAAACATGATCTACCAAGCTGGTGGTGTGGTGAAACTCATTACCCAAAGCTTGCGAGTATCCGGACACGGGAATGCGCGTGATTTGCAGTTGATGATCAATCTTCTGCAGCCAAACTACCTCTTCCCTATCCAAGGGGAGTACCGTGAGTTAGATGCGCATGCCAAGGCTGCCATGGCGGTTGGAATGTTGCCAGAACGCATTTTCATCCCTAAAAAGGGAACGACCATGTCTTATGAACATGGAGACTTTGTTCCAGCTGGAGCAGTTTCTGCAGGTGATGTCTTGATTGACGGAAATGCCATCGGGGATGTTGGAAATGTCGTCCTTCGTGACCGTAAGGTCTTGTCAGAGGATGGAATCTTTATCGTGGCAATCACTGTCAACCGTCGTGAGAAGAAAATTGTGGCCAAGGCTCGTGTTCATACGCGTGGATTTGTTTATCTCAAGAAGAGCCGTGATATTCTCCGTGAAAGTTCAGAATTGATTAACCAAACGGTAGAAGAGTATCTTCAAGGTGACGACTTTGATTGGGCAGATCTCAAAGGCAAGGTTCGTGACAATCTGACCAAGTACCTCTTTGATCAAACCAAGCGTCGTCCAGCAATCTTGCCAGTCGTGATGGAAGCAAAATAATAAGCAGAATACCTACAGAAAAAGTCGAAATTCGGCTTTTTCTTATAGAATAGTAAAAGGAGA
>CAUQPD010000023.1:0-23386 GCA_963519935.1 uncultured Streptococcus sp. | reverse complement strand
TTTGATAAGAACGATGCACAGCTTGCTCAATCTCAGTTCGACTTGCATGGGCAAATAGCCCCCACATATCCATTAGAGAAAAAATTGGACTGAACACTGTAAAGATTACCATTGGGATCACTATGGATAAGCAACCTATTAATAGCAAATTTCTTTTCTTGGCCTTTCCTTCAGATTTTTTAGCAGTTTTCAGTTTTCGTTTTAAGATTAGAATGAGCAAAACCAAAATCCCTAATACTAATAAAACCAATCTACAATCTCCTTTTACTTTGGACAGTTGTTAACAGGTAGATAGGAGACTGACAGAAATACTCATCTCACCTGCTAACTTATCCTGAATTCCATGAACTCGTCTGAAACGAGGAGCAACCCTTATCCCATTATACCACATGGGCAATTCCGTGAGAAGATGAGAAAAACAAAAGAAAACCACCTGAAATAAATTCAGGTGGTTAATGAAATTTTGCAGTTAGTTGAAGAAACTTTCAATCCAACCACTTATATTGTTTAACAATATTCCTAGCTGACCAATAAGTCCATCCATCTCCAAAGCTTTATTCTCATACTCATTAATTTTTATGAGTAACTCATCAATATTTTCGTCCATGGCCTTAATACTAGAATCAAAATATGAAATCAGATTACCTGCGGGTGTAACAAATTTCGTATCATGCAAATTTCCAGTCCAGGAATCATCATGTTCATCTTTTTTAGAAGCTACAGCTTTTTTTTGCTTAACAAACTCACTTTTAATTTTCCTTAATTCGTCATATATTTCCTTGACTTTTTTTGCCTCTTCTAAGTAACCTTCTTTTTTTGATTGAGCTGAACTAATCTGCGATTGAATTGCAGCTTGTTGACTAGCGTTTGACATAATTCCTCCTCTTAAATTTACTATTTATAAAATTCATTCAATAGAAATACCATTGTCAACAAGATGGGTGCTAAAATTAATGTTGCCATACATATCCATACTTGACGCTTATACACCACTTCCATACCACTGTATCTCTCAACAAAAGACTCTTTGGGACAAGCAGGGTTATACCAAACCATCATCTTTGAGCCCTTTGGAAAAGCATCTTCCAAAACACGTGTAACAGAAACGACAGAATTTCTATAAATTGTTATCTTTTGAGCTAATAACTCCGACCTAGAAGTGGCTTGTACACTCTTCCAAGGAACTGATATGAGAATGACTCTATGGTAGTCCAGATTTCTTTGATAAGTACGCCCATCAACTTTATATTCAACAATTGGAGGACCTGCTGGTTTTGAATACTTGTATCCTACTACAACTCCCTCAACACATGCAGTAGATAAATTTTTTATCCTTAGTTCTCTTTTGTAAAAATAACGGAAAAAGAAAAGTACAGATGAACAGAGTAATAAAACTCCAAATAGCAACAAAAAATAAAGCTTTAAATCTGACATATAGTTCTCCTACTTCATTTGAATATCTGATATACTTAGATTCATTTTTCTTTCATCTACAATCTTTGTAACAATCGATTTCTGTTCGGTTGTTAAAGGAAGTAAGAAAATTGTTGCAGATTGTGTAGGCAGCTCCCCGCTTTCAGAAATTTTGTATTCAACTAATTCATTTTGGTAGATTTGCTGTCCCGCATAACTCCAACTAATTTTAAATTTAGCATCATGATTAATGTCAGTATCCGTCTTGTTTAATATCATAAATACTGCATACTCCTGCTCATTAAATGTATATGTACTACCAGAATAGTATAGAGTAACTTCTCCTTGATTACCTACCTCAGGATGTTCTTCAATTAATTTCTTTCCAAACTCTATTAATTCCGAAGTTTTACCTTCATATTGTGGTGCTACTACAAATTTTAATTTTTTCTCCTCCTTGACAATCGTCTCATTTTTATTAGCCTCTTTATCTTTAATCCCATTAGAGCAACCTCCAAGTATTAACAATAAAATTATAACAAACAGCTTCTTCATTTTTTCACCTTTCTATTCAAAATCCAATTAATTCCTTTTCCTATTTTCATTTCTAACTCCTTAATATTATTCGTATTTAATTATATCATACGAAACTTATAATAGAAAAACTCACCTGAATTAAATTCAGGTGAGTTCAAATAGTTATGGAAAATCTTTGTATTGACTCTCTGCGATTTCAACCATTTTCCTACGATTATGACGTTCCTTAGAATCTTTTCCGCCTTGGATATAACGTTCTCTACGCTCTGCTCGTGACTCAGGAGCTTTCGTATACATATTCTGACCGATGGACTGAGCCATATTCGCATCTGCGCTTCGAAAGGCCTCACCAACCGCCCCAAGATACTCATCTAAGGAACTAATCGTCTCCACCATTTCCTTAGAGAGTTTCTTAATACCATCTGTCGCAGCTTCTATCTTTTCCGTCGCACTTGAAGAAATGAGGTCCGAAACGTTATGTTCTAACTCGCCACTCATATCTTTAAATGCACCATTCACCCGGCTGAGATTATCAGGATTAATTTTCTTATTACTCATTCAATTTCACTCCGTCATTTCTAACAATCTTCTTATATTTTCCGAAGGACAGGATGTTTCTCCAACCAGGCATTCGCCTCTTGGCTGTTACGAATCTGAACATCGGAGGCTTCCCCATCATCATTACGTCCATAAACGGTTAGAAGGTCTTCTCCCTTAGGGGCAAACCAGTGTAACACGGTATCAAACCACTCATCCGGTGTGACCTTATCTGTACGGACATAAAGCGACCAATTCTGATTGATGAGTTTATCTTCGATGTCTGGATAAAGACTGTAGAGGTTGATGTTAGGGTCTGGGACCTGCCCTTCAGACCTAGTTGTGACGATCTCATTCGAAGGATCAATATAACCCTTAGAGTCTAAAATTTTACCATAATTCGTTGCTCTTACAGTACTACTGATAATTGAATCCATCTCAAACTTTGTATCTTTTGGAAAATCCACTACTTCTTCCGTCTCCAAATTGAGATAGACTGTTTTGTAACTTCGATTCTCTTCATCGGTTAAATCTACAATTTCTAACCCAAAGTAGTGAGTATCCCCAACGTAATACGAGCCAATCAGTCTTGTAGGAACGCTTTTCTGATTGTAGCTTCGCACTGCCTGAAAAAGGTCAATCTTTCGTTCAGGCAAGCCCTCCTCGTCTAAATTATACAAAATCAAGTTCCGATACTCTCCCTCCATCTGGAGATGAGGTAAGGTATGTAGCTTTTTTTCATCCTCTACTATAAAAGTCTTGTACTCATCTGTGATCGCATATGTTTTACTGACAAATAAACTCCCTTTATTGCTAGGCGCAAGGACATATTGGTTCTTATCTCCAAATAGTTGAAAGTCTGATTTTCCCATAGCAGTTCGCATTCTATACTCTGGTTCTTTTGGGGGTTGACTGGGCTTCAAAAGAAGAAAGAAACAAGATCCCGTTATGACTAGAAAAAGAAGAAGGAGGGACCAGACAACTTTCCGATTCTTAAATACATATTTTTTCACTATTAGCTACCTCCTATTCCAACTAAGTGATTGAAATATCAGACTGATTGATTTTGGACTCCATAAACTCGTCTAAAACGAGGAAAATCCCTTACCTCATTATACCACATGAACCATACTGTGAGAAGATGAGAAATACAAAAGAAAACCACCTGAAATAAATTCAGGTGATTTGTGTAATTATGGAAAATCATTATATTGACTCTCTGCGATTTCAACCATTTTCCTACGATTATGACGTTCCTTAGAATCTTTTCCGCCTTGGATATAACGTTCTCTACGCTCTGCTCGTGACTCAGGAGCTTTCGTATACATATTCTGACCGATGGACTGAGCCATATTCGCATCTGCGCTTCGAAAGGCCTCACCAACCGCCCCAAGATACTCATCTAAGGAACTAATCGTCTCCACCATTTCCTTAGAGAGTTTCTTAATACCATCTGTCGCAGCTTCTATCTTTTCCGTCGCACTTGAAGAAATGAGGTCCGAAACGTTATGTTCTAACTCGCCACTCATATCTTTAAATGCACCATTCACTCGGCTGAGATTATCCGGATTAATTTTCTTATTACTCACTCTTTATCACTCCCGTCTGGTCTATAATAGTCTATATTTCTAAGGGCAGGATGTTGCTCCAACCAAGCATTCGCCTCTTGGCTGTTACGAATCTGAACATCTGAGGCTTCCCCATCATCATTACGTCCATAAACGGTTAGAATCTCTTCTCCTTTAGGGGCAAACCAATGCAGAAGGGTATCAAACCACTCATCCGGTGTGACCTTATCTGGACGGATATAAAGCGACCAATTCTGATTGATGAGTTTATCTTCGATGTCCGGATAAAGGCTGTAGAGGTTGATATTAGAATCTGGGGTACTTCCTTCATGCTTATCTGCAAGTATCTTATTCGAAGGATCATAATAACCCTTAGAGTCTATAACCTTATCGTAGTTTGTTGTTCTTGCGGTAGCGCTTATATCAGAGCTCCTTCCAAACTTTGTATCTTTTGGAAGTTCCACCACTTCTTCCGTCTTCAAATTGAGATAGACTGTTCTGATTACCCAATTTTCTTCATCCGTTAAATCTCTAATTTCTAACCCAAAGTAATGAGTGTCCCCAACGTAATAGGAGTCAATCAGTCTTGCAGGAACGCTTTTCTGATTGTAGCTTCGCACTGCCTGAAAAAGGTCAATCTTTCGCTCTGGCAAGCCCTCCTCGTCTAAATTATACAAAATCAAGTTCCAATACTCTCCCTCCATCTGAAGATGAGGGATTTCATGTATCTTTCCTTCTTCCTCTACTATAAAAGTCTTGTACTCATCTGTGATCGCATATGTTTTACTGACAAAGAAACTCCCTTTATTGCCAGACGCAAGGACATATTGGTTCTTATCTCCAAATAGTTGAAAATTTGATTTTTCCCTGGCAGTTCGCATTGTATACTTTTGTTCTTTTGGGGGTTGACTGGGTTTCAAGAAAAGTAAGAAACAAGATCCTGTTACGACTAGAAAAAGAAGAAGGAGGGACCAGACAACTTTCCGATTCCTAAATACCTGTTTGTTCACTATTAGTTCCCTCCTATTCCAACTAAGTGATTGAAATAAAGATCCTCATTCTTACCGTAATCAGCATAAATAAAATTATAATCTTCAATATCCTGTGTTACATTTTGGAATTCTTTCAATCCTTTTACGAGCTTTTCTCCACCCAGTTGTTCAGGAGAAATGCTGCCATCCCCACTGAAAAGAGATTTCACTTCCTCTGTATAGTCCCCAGATGGTTCAATCGCATTTAACTGTTTTTCTATTTCTTTAAATTTAACTACAGCATCTTTTACATTAATTCCTTCTTCCTTTAAAATCCGACGGAAATAATAACCTCGTAAACCATTCTGCTGGAGGTCTGCCATCCGAAGATTGGCCTCAAAGTCATAACGAGATTGACCAGAAATATGCTTATAGCTATTTCCTTCTTTTATTGCTGTAGCACCTGTATCCATTTCCTGATTTAAAAGATCGTTATCAATTTTTGCCAACTCTGATTGAATCTTTTGAGCTTTCTCAAAATGTTCTAAGAAACCACCAGCAACATGTGAACTAGCTTTTTTTATATTCTTATATTTTTTAAAATCAGTTTCACTCAGTGCCTTTGTACCATTTTTAGCTATAGCATCAAATATGTTTTTCTCCTCTTTGGTTGCTGCTGCTGCTTCTACCATATTCCAAAAGAAACCTGCAGCCGGGTTCATAGATACAATGTTCTTAGTTGTATTATAAGCCGATTCCAGCCATAAACGGTCTTTTTGCTTTCTAAGTTCTTCCATTTTATCTAATTTTTTAAGCTGATCCTGCTCCTTATAACTACTTACACTAATCGTTTCAGAGCCGTCCTTTCGATCTATTCCTAAATCTTGGATTGTAAAGGTATATTCACCATTCTTCTTCGAAGAGGTAAAACTTCCTGCTTTAATATTTCGTTTAGTCGTCGCTGTAAAATCACCAATTTCCCCATTGCCTAGAGAAACTCCTTTAGCCGTAATTGTGGTCTTTCCAAACTTTTCAGTATTCATATACGTTAAAATATTATTTAGACGACCATAGCGAACGGAGCTTTCCTTTAATGATTTTAAGCGTTCCTTTGCTTCCTCTTCTCCTTTTAACCATTCTTGATACTCTTCACTATTGTAGTCTTTTGGCATAGGCTTTCTCAACGATTGCCCCCTAGCATTAAGGCCATCTACAATAGTATCAATACTTGATGATAATTTCGCTGTATAGACTTGAACTTCTTTCACATCTCGATTAGAGAGAACCTCAAAGAATGCCCCTAATCCATCAACTTCATCTTTTTCAGCAGCCTTTTCTAGTCGATTGGCAACTAGCATCGTCGTTGGGAGACTAGCATCATCCACTTTCGCTCTGGCTAATTTTTCAAAAAAGTCTTTTTTTGTCTTATATCTAGATTCAGAAATTAAAACCTTTATGATTTCAACATCATCAGAGGTATAAGCCGCATCAAGATAATTGACATTATCCTGTCTTAAGTCACCTCGTTGGATAGCATCCAAAATATTTAAAGCTGGAATAGAAGTTATGGCCTTTGCATTTTGAGTCATAGCGGTTAAAGTCTCAAAACGATCGGCTGAATTGCTAACAGCTTTCTCTAAAGTTTCATGAGCAGTTTTAATTCCCTCATGTGTTTCCTTTCTGGCCTTCACTTCCTCCGAAATCAAACTGTCAACTGTGGAATCAAAATTAGAAATTGTGGCATCCCCTTCTCCCATTACATCAACGGCTTGCTGAACTACTTTTATGACTTTACTTTTTACTATTGCAGTTACATCACGTTGCTGGACTTCCAAAGATTTCGTTAGACTGGTTATAGACTCATCATCTGTAAAAGCCAAGGAAGAAAAACCCAAACCTTTCAATTCTCCCGTAAAGGTGAAAACTTGCTGACCATAGGTCATTACATCTTTTGGAGCATCTTTAAATACCGTTGTTTGGATCGTATTCAACTTCTCAAAGAATGAATTAATGGCCTCTGCCTTCTCACCTTCAAGGCTAGTATTAAACTCTCGGACTGTATCACTCGCCGCTTCTTCAAAACGTCCGCCAAAAGTATGAATACTAGTTCCATAGCTGTCTAAGCCTGATATATTTTTTACCTGTATCGACATCTACCTCTCCTTTCTAGATCGCTGCCAAGGCCTCATTTAAAGCATTACGAGCATTCGTTTCTGCTGTCCGAGCACTTTGTAAATTTGATTCTGCTTCCGAAATCTTACTATCCAGCAAAGACAAAATCTCATTCTTTTTTTCAGATAGCATTTTCTCTAATTTGTCCAAATCATCTCTCTCTTGTTTCGCCTCGTCATCATATTTTTCGCCGGCAATATAAGATGACAACGATGAGGATGTCCAGATATCTGTAGATTGATTTTGAACATTCTTTCGCTCGGCTTCTAATTCTGCTTTTCTACTAGCCGCTTGGCTTGTTACTGACGAAGCGCTATACAAAGCATTGGTCAACGCTATAATAGTTTTAATATCTTTAGCCATAGCTATCCTCCCTTTCTATATCATTAATACTTTCATTCTACTTGCCAACCCATCGGCCACATAGTAATGTTCTTGTTCTTCCAACTGTGGCTCACGGACAGGTCTGTTGGTTACTGTCAGAACTGATTGCTCGCTTAAGCGAAGTGCTAAAATAGCCTGCTTATAAGAACGAGCAGTTTTTGAGACCACATCAATATGCTTGGTGATTAGTGGTGAACTCATTACAATTGAACCATATCCAGCTCGTATTCCTTTATCTAGGACATAAGCCAATGTATCAAGCGCTTCTGAGTTTAATTCTCCCACCAATTCAGTTAAATTGTAGATAACTACTGTTGCGACATGCTCTCGCTGTTTACTTTCTAAACGTTCCTGAATCTTGAACTCCATCATATCTAGTCCTTCTAGATATTCCTCTGGACTTGCAAGAATCGTCACACCTTCCATTTCAGGTAAGTTATGGTACTTCGGTGCCAAGACGATGACTTTCTGTTTCCCTTTGGCAATGTGTCTCACCAAGGCCGTCATCTGTTCTTCTTTATCTGTTAGGTAGAGAAGATTGCCTTTAGCCAGGTTCCACGTAACAGGTTCAACTGTCTCCAAGTCAAGTCCTAGAGGCACAAGGCTGTGTTCATAGGCAGTTTGAACGCTGGCTCGGCTATAGAAGTCTTTCTCTGTCAACTCCTCTGGTACCATCGGAATGGCACTTGGGCGCTGTCCTGTCCAGGCTTCTTGGAGGGAAGCGACTTCCTGACGTAGGTTGTTGAGGACTTGGGTGTCATTGGCTCCATAAACTGGGAGTGCCAGCTGGATGACATCCACCTCTTCACGCTTCATAAGGGCACGTCCCTTGATATCTTCCATAGTCATAGCAAGTGGTGTAGAGCCCACGATGGCCCGCACTTCACCTGCCTCATTTTGTGGCAGGCTCAACTGGTGCTTGAAGTTCGAGTAGAGTTGAGCACGAAGGTTGGTCTGGCGACCAGCTGTCACCAAGAGGTGAACCCCGATACTGAGACCTTCACGAGAGATACGCACCAAGAGCTTGAAGAGTTCCGCCTCATAGGCTTCTTCCTTGAAGGCTTCATAGCTATCTAAGAGGATGACAATAGCCGGTTCTTCCTGACCACTAGCCTGACGGTAGAGTTCCAAGGTCCCAACTCCATAGTCCGCAAGCAGTTTCTTACGGCGGTTGAGTTCTTTCTCCATGATTCTTACAAACTTAGATATCTTCTCCGTTTGGTCCAGAAGCATGGTATCCGCCACCTGTGGTAGCTTAGACAATGGAGCCAAACCATTGGTACCAAAGTCCATCAAGTACATGGTAAGGGCCTTGGGACTGAACTTACGAGCCAAGTCCATGGCTGCGGTTTGCAAGAAGGTAGTCTTTCCTGTACCCGGACTTCCGTAGAGGAGGATATGACCATCCTTGGAGAGATTGATAGAGACGGCTTCCTGCTTCTGAGCCTGCGGGATATCTGCCATTCCAAGTAGAACAGATAGTGGTTTCTCTTGTGCCCAGGCTACTGCTGGTTGCACTTCTTCCAGTTCGTCTAGCGTGATTCGCTCTTTGAGCGGCGGCAACCATGGTTGTGGTACTGGAGGAATTTCTTGTTCTTCACACAAGAGCTGGATATGGTGCACTATCGCATCCAACTCTGTCGGAACTTCCTTGATCTCATCCACATCTTCTAAGCCTGACAAGTCTTCATTCAAAATCTCATATTGGCCCAATTCATTGATCAAGTAGATGGTGTGGTCCTCGATCCCCATATCGTCCTTGTCCGGCTGGTAATCTGCCCCTGACCAGGCTGACTGGAAGAGTTCATAGACTTCGTTATTTCCGACCTGTAGATAGGCACGACCTGTCTGGGTGATCTCGGCCGCGTCCGGTGTATGAAGCATTTCATTGGAGTCCGAACGGTCCGCTACCTTAAGGGCGATCTTGAAGCGAGAGTTAGACCAGATCTGGTCATCCACCACACCAGATGGTTTCTGGGTAGCTAGGATCAAGTGGACCCCGAGGGAACGTCCGACCCGAGCGATGGATACCAGCTCCTTGATAAAGTCGGGCTGGTTGACCTTGAGCTCTGCGAACTCATCTGAGATGAGAAAGAGGTGAGGGAGCGGTTCTGTCGCTTCTCCGTTTTTAAATTTCTTCTGGTATTGATTGATATGGTTGACTTCAAACTCTCCAAAGAGTCGTTCACGACGATGGATCTCCGCATTGATCGAAGCCAGAGCCCGCATAGATTGGGCACCATCCAAGTTGGTAATCGTCCCCAAGAGGTGAGGCAGGTTTTTAAAGAGATTAGCCATTCCACCACCCTTGTAGTCGATCAGCAAGAAAGCCACATCATGAGGGTGGAAGTTAACAGCGAGGGATAGGATATAGGATTGGATGGTTTCTGACTTCCCTGAACCAGTCGTCCCTGCGATCAAACCATGAGGTCCATGGGCTTTTTCATGCAGATTGAGCTGAACCAGGTCATCCTGACCACGCAGACCAATTGGCACAGCCAAACTCTTGTAAGGTGCGTTCTTTTTCCAACGGCTCGATACCTGCAAATCCTCAAAGGTCTCCGCCCCATACATTTCCATAAAAGTCACAGAATCTGGGATCGAACTCTTCAGGTTTTGGAGGTGATTGAGCGGTGCCAAGGTACGGGCGATCCGCTCCTTATCATAATCTGCTGGGAAATGATCCAAACGGAAGTCCGTCTCTTTCAAAACTCCTTCTTCCATGACCAGTTGACCTGTATTACGGTCCTTGATATTGATCACTGTCTGGATGTTCTCAGACAAGGAACTCATGACATCCTCTACAAAGATGAGAGAACAGCCTAATTCCGTTGGATCTTCGGTAAAGAACTCCATGATGATATGATCCAAAATCAGCTTCTCATCGGTCACCAAAACCACGTAATGAGGATGGAAGAGGGTGCTCTCCTTGTGGGATGCTTCTTCCTTTTGACTACGACGTAGTTTCAAGATTTGGTTCAAACTATTCAGAACTTGGTCCCGTGTTCGTTGATTGTAGACAAAACCGCGGACATTGAGTTCTTGCAGTTTGGCATGAGGAAGCCAACGCATCCAAGACCATTGCTCTTTTTCCTCTTCAGGTAAGATCGTAATAAACTGCACATCATGGTATGAATGGAAAGTCGCTAGCTGCATCACCAAAAGCTGCAGTTGTTCTAGGACGAGATTTCTAGGTCCAATATACCCCACCGGTCCATGGCTAAGATTTGCCGGGATTGGCATATCTGGGATCTTTTTGTGACGACTATAGAGAGCGTAACCCTCTTCTTCTAGAGCATCCTTCTTACCGCTACGCTCCTGTTGACCGTATTTCAAGTCATAGCTAGTCGGCATTTTCCCGAGTCCCAAACGATAGTATAAAAAGTCAAAATGCAAGGGAGTCTTTTCATAAATCCGGTGATTGTAACTCTCAACCAAGTCCGTCAACTCTAAAACCGTTGGAAAATGATAGTGCATCCCTTCTTTTTGTTCTCGTTCCAGACGAGTCAACTCTTTGACCTTATCTTTCAGGTAAAGACGATAGAGATCGACCCGTTCCTTCTTATCAGCCTTGTACTTTTTACGATTTTTGATAAAACCACGGATAGAAAAAATCATTGTGGTTATGGACATCCCTACTGTCGCAAGAATATAGATCCCTCGAGGTTGAATCAAGGTGATCAAGACAGTTACCCCGACCATCATCAAAGGAGGAACGATCAGCTTTAACAGTTCATCACTCGGCTTAACCGGCTCCTGTCCTGGGGGATTGATCAAGATTTTATCCTCGCTACCACGATAGATGATCCGTGGAGAACGATGATAATCTGGATAATCTTCATAAAAACCATATCGAGATGGTTCTCTCAGAGTCAGTTGTGGCCCAACTTGGGCAGGACCCTGAACCCATACTTCATCTGGATAGAACTTGATCGTCACCGCCCCTAGACTCAACTCATCTCCAAAACCAATCAATTGCTGGTCCATTTGTTCCAGATGATTGTTTCGATAAAATGCGCCTTTTAGTCGAGTTAGCTTCCATTGATTTTGGGATTTTTGGAGTAAGAGTTCAACATCTCCATCTAGTGTGATCAATGCACCTTTTTGAGAGCCAATCTGAAACTCTGATAAATCCAAAAGGTCATAAACCCTTGGCTCCCCTTCTCGGAGATAAAAGACGACCTCACCCAAACGCAGACCATCTTTCAAGAGTCCTGCTTCATCGTCGTATTGATAAAAGACCTCGTCACCATCGACCTTGAGCTGAATCGGTCTTTCCTGTTGAGAAAGGTAGACTTGGGCCTTTTCAGTCGCCCCTATCAAGACCGTCTTATCTGCACTCAGTTCTACTTCATAACGCAGACCTTGGCTGTAGAAAATGATTTGTTTTTTCATAATTTCTCTCCTTGGTCTACTTTAATTGCTAGAGGAGCTACTTGGAACAGGTTTCTTCTCAGATGACGGTTTGCTTTCAGAAGCCTTGTCTTGAGGGTTAGGAGTTGTAGAAGCATTGGAGCTTGATTCACTCGTTAGTAGCTCACTTCGACTATCCCAGTATTTCTTATACTCGCTTTCCAAAGTATTCAACTTACTTTCACGGTCTTTTCCTGACAAGTTACCATCTTCTCGAACCTGCTTGATTTCCTGAGTCAAAGCATAGAGAATCAAGTCACTGTCGTTAATCCGTTTGGCAATATCAAGAGCCTCTTCAAAACGATTGCGCCCAACCTGGATCCAGTAAGTCAAATAAAGCTCATCTGACTTGAGTGTTACGTTGTTCAAGATGACTTTCTTTTGTTCAGAAGAAAATTCCAACCCCTGAATATAAGAGTAAGCCAACTCATACTTTTGCGTATTCGGCAAGCTAGCTGGATCAATTCTCTCTAATTCTGTAATAACACCACTATAATCCACTTTAATAAAGGCAGTATCAGCCTGCAACATCTTTTCTTTGAAAGGATTTTGCACAAAAATCAGATAGATCAGTGGAACGATTAGCAAGACAACGCTGGCTGTTAACCAAATCGTTGCCAATTTAAAGACACGATGGCGTCTACTTGGAACCAAGACCAAATCTGCCCGTTCTTTCGCAGCCTTCTCCGTGTAGTACTTCTCCAAAACAGCTACTGCAGCCTCTATATCATCTGCCTGACATAGGTCATTTAAGAAGTCTGGCAAGGTCTCTAATTCCAAGGAACCATTATAAAGATCCATGAAATCCAAATCGCTAAATAGTGTTACTGTAAAACATTTAGCCTGGCGTAAAAAATCTTCTGAGGATATGGATTGAGGAACCATCAGACCAGGAATTCCACGAT
This sequence comes from uncultured Streptococcus sp., assembly GCA_963519935.1. GTDB lineage: Bacteria > Bacillota > Bacilli > Lactobacillales > Streptococcaceae > Streptococcus. The sequence continues at coordinate 10,486 of CAUQPD010000023.1, read as the reverse complement.
AAGCAATCTTAGCTTGAGCATCCTTGGTAATAAAGAGATTTACTGGGTGCAAAAGGAAAGTCACAGGTAACTCCAAGGCGCCCTCTAGACGAAAAACGTTTAGGGCCAAACGGATTCTTTCCGAAATGGTACGTTCCTTTATTTCCTCATAAGTCAGTCCATGTGCTTCGACTTGATAGGAGAAGGTGACACTATCCTCATCAGACACCATCGATTGCTCCAAAAAGAATGGATGATGTAAATCCAATAGTAAGAGTTCCCGTAAATCTTGACTCGCAACATCTGAACGTTTGAGTTTTAATTCCCAGTTTGTTTCATTTTTTTCATAGACAAACGACTGTCCACCAAATTCAAATTTTTCTTCAGCCACCTATATCTCCTCAATTTCTACTAAATCTCCTGTCGTCATAGGATAATCAGACAGATGTTTCCCTTCATCAATCAACAAACCTTTATTGACAATTCTTAATTGATATTTTTTTCGCTTGATACCTGGATTAAAAATCGTATCCACTTCTCGCACCAGCCGGCGCACTTCAATTCGCCGTGGAATGCGAATATCCACATCTCTTTCTCTCAAACGTAGGGTAATATTGATATGTTGCTCCACCTTTTACACGCCTCCTATGTCTGGTTTATCCTTTTCTAAGTTATTTAGACAGACTAGTTGTAAAATTAGTCCATCCCTTCTACCATCACACGATAACTCATTACTGCCGTTGCTCCAAAAAGCAAGAAAATCAACACCACATAGAATATCTCCGGAAGAAAGTCATTCAGACCACCTTTTTCTACATGGCCTATATTTGTTTGGAACTTGATTGTTTTTTGAGCATTGGGCTGAAACAACTGTTCTTCAGAAGATTTTTTCACTGGTCTCTGTATAGCAGAAAACAGTTGGCCCCTTTCTGTGATCAACTGTTCCTCTTGATGCTGTTGCATGTCCTGCAACCTCTTTTGAGTCGCTTCATTAAAAAGCTCCTTGATTTGTTCAGACTGTAGACCAAATTTCAATCCCTCTTTCTTTTCAAGTCGGGAATCATCAATCTGCAGACTGTTATCCTTCAAATCATCTGCAGCAGCCCCAGAGACTGCTGCACATGTTACTAAGGTAAGAAGGAAAAGAATGATTTTCTTCATATTTCTAATTTCTATTCTTTCTCAGCTTGGCTTGCTTGAAACCACAAACTACTTTCTCTGATAAAAACATTTATAACAAGTAAAACAGCTATGACAACAATCGTTGCAACAAAAGCGATAATTGCTGCTGGATGTCCATCAAAGTATCCTGAGAGCAAACCTTCTAATATCGATAACGCATTGAGATTTTTGATAAATGCTGGGAAACCAGTTAGACTTGCTGTTGTCCCAATAGCATTTGATAGGTAGACAAAGCTAATCATCATAAAGAAGGAGAGTCCCATACCAATCACTCGGAAATGTTTAAGCAATAGATATTGTCCTTGAATCAGTACAAATGCGGCTAAAACAATTAATAGAACCCAAGATGGTTGATATTCACGGCCAACCTGTAGCTGAACACTTGATACAACACCAACTACCAATCCGACAACGAGACTTAAAGCAGATAGGATGGTTACCGTCATCAAGTCTGTATCATGTAACTTATCAAGTTTGAACTTATCTTTGACTTTGCGAATAACGTTTTGAGTTGCAAACAGATAGGCTGTAAAGAGGCTAACAATCTCCAATAGTAAAATCCATGTAAATGGACGGTAAACATTGACAGTCGCTTTCACTGAAGTAGCATTTTGGGTAACAGGATTGGATAAGAAGTTCAACAAAACTTCGTTTGGTACCCCATTTTGATAGGCATTATTCAGAACCTTCACAAAGGATTCTACAAAGTTTCCATTGTTAGTCAATTCTTCGTTAAACTGCGTCATCAAGGAGTCAGCATCTTGTGACAACTTTTCAGTACTTGTTTGAGCATTTGACAATTCACGATTGAACTTACCTAAAGTTTCATTCACAGACTCTGCAGCTTTGACATTACTTTGAGAAGACTCCTTCACACCCGTAGTTTCTGACAATAGAGCTGCATAATCCGATTTTAGGGTGGCCAATTGTTTATCAGTCTCTTCAAAAGCATCATTGCCTTTCCCTTGCTTCTTAACCAAATCCTTTAGATTATCTTCCAACTGCTCGTACAACTTTAACTGTTCCTTGATTTTTTTATTCAATTCTTGGTTGGTAGACAAAACATCCTGCACATTTTTTTCTAGAACAGGCTTCAGTTTAGTCAGTGCTGACAAGGCTTTATCTACTTTCCCTTTGACACCATCAGTTTCTTTATCGCTAGCAGGTGTAGTTAAGCTGTCTTCATATTTCTTCAGATTTGAACTAATAGCTTCAAGCCAAATATTTGACAAAGCATCTGTTACATCACTATTTCGTAACTCTTTGACAGCATTGTATGCTTGTCTGAGTGCTTCCACCTTTTGGTAGTCAGAAGCTATTTTCTGAACCTTTTGTCCATAACTCACTGCTGCTTGCTGAACACGTAACACATCTACTGGAGCACTGGCTGCTTGGACATCATTCAAGGAAATATTAATTGATTTTAGCTCTGCTTTTGGAGCTGGGCTTGGAGTCCCGGTTGAACCTGTAGTTGGAGTCGGAGCTGCCTCTGCAACACTATAGGCTACTTTAAAAGTCCCACCCGTCTTCAAATCAATTTCTTGACCAAACTCAACTGGTGTACCATCATAAGTAACTGAGTGAACTGTCACTCCTGATTCAGCTTTCCATGATACCTTAGCCTTTGTTCCTGTTCGTCCAACAGCACTCGTACTCGTGATTGCCAGATCTTCCAAATTCTTCAAATCAGTCGAATTGATTTCGTCACTAGGCTCTTTGATTGTTTTTAATTCAGTATAGTTTACAGAAGGAATTGTGATTGGTGTCATACCAAAACCACTAAATTCTTTTCCACTAAAGTCTTCTTTGGGTAATTCTGAGATTGCAGAAGCCAACTGCTCTTTGAGAGATTCTACAGCCTTCTCTAGGTCTTTGTTTGCAGCTGTATCCAAAAATTGCTTAAGAGTGATGTTGCTCTTCTCACTTGTCCCATAGTAAGTGGCTAATTTCTCATCGACAAAGTTACGAATATCTTTTTTATGATTCTCAAACTTGGTTCTTTCATCTGTTAGATTGGTCTCTAAAGTAGCAATCTCTGCGCTGATATTATCTGCTACTTTTTTATAGTAAGCCTCAACTTCAGATGACGTACCATCAGAGGATGCTGCTGTTCCATCTATATTAGAAGTCAGATTACCTTGAGCTTTAATTAATTCCTTATAGGTTTCAATTTGTCCCTTAACGTCTTCCCGACTCTGAGAAATGAGCCCAGTAATAACATCCGCATGATTTTTCTTCTCAGTGACCCTATCCTGAAGCAGAGTGTCAAGCTTTTTACCATAGGCAATCTGTGAAACGTCATAACGACCAAAAATCTGAGAATAACTATCCAAACCTGTCTTTAAAGCACTGTTGGCGTCAACAGAAGAACTAGACATACTATAGAGAGTTGGGAAAAGATTTTTAGAGTTGATAGCTGTATTATATAAATTCGTACGATAGTTTCCGATATTGGTTGCTTGTATCTGTGAGCTAGCTTGAACATTCTTTTGTGCTGTATAAAGGTTGTTCAAAATACTAGCCATATACATGTCAACTAACTGACCATTCAAATCAGAAACAATATCTTTCGCTAGTTTATTTGCATCATTTTCTACTTGCAAATTTCCTTGCGCATTCACCTTATAATTGATGGTTGTCTTATCAACATTGATGCTGTTAATATCGAGTATTTTTTCAGAAAAGTCACTAGGAATTGTTAAAACGAGTTGGTATTTCCCACTTTCTAATCCAGAATCAGCTGCTCCACGAGGGACAACAGACCAATTTTGTGAATTATCACGCTCGATATTTTTTACATAACTAGCACCTAGATTGTATTCTTTTGTATCTACGTAGACAGGCTTATCTTCATTTACGATAGCTACATTTAATTTTGTCTGCTGATTAGCCTTTGCATTATTTTCATTGCTAATCGTTGTATTTTTTTGAACAGATAGATTCAAAAAAATAATCAATGCAAGCAACCCTAATGCCAACAGACTACTTCCTATATATTTAAAAATTCTATTCTTCTTCATATTACTTTAAATCTTCTCCGTCATAAAAAATAGGAAGGCTCTCGCCCTCCTAAAGCCACTTATATAACAAATTAAATTTGTGATGCAAGATCTTGGTCGTTTTGCTCAACAATTTCAGCAACCTTGTTCAACTGTGCATTGATTTCATCAAGCAAAGTTGCAAACTCCTCAATTTTTGGAGACAATTCTGTAAATTGGCGATCAAAGCTCTCAAAAGCAGCACCTTTCCAGTTGTCTCGGATAGTATTTTGCTCTTGAGTCAATGTACGAAGTACTTGTCTTACTTCCTCAGAACCTTGAGTGTACTTTTGAGCAGAGGTGCGCAATTCTTCTGTTGTTAACTGAATTAAAGCCATGTGAAACTCCTTTATATTAATTTATGCCCTCATTATATCAATAATTTGCCTCAATTGCAAGTTTAAAATTCATTTTTTATTCTATTTATAAAAAAATAAGAGCTATTTCCATCTAAAAACTAGTAAGAAGGGTTAAATTATCTACTTTTCTTGTATAATTACTTCTTTTTTTTATTTATAATAACAAAGTATAACAAACTCATATCATCCTTCTTTTATAAGGTATATTTGTCAAACGTTCTTTTCTTCTAACTTTCTATGAAAGTTTTTATTCTCTTGATGGCGAGCTTCTAACACATTCTCTATACGACTCTTGTAAAGTTGATGATAGTTATCCAAATTGTTCTCTATCTCAAAGATATATGGTTGAATTTCAGCAAAACTACTGTCTCTGCATGCATAGGAAAGCGCCTCTAGGAGATGATCCGTCTCCCTACTAAACTTGTGGAAATCATCATCCAAATCCATCTCCAAACGCTCTAAGTCTCGTAATTTACGATTATGCTCATCCTCTAGTTTCTGAAGTTGATTTTTATCCATCACAAGTTTTCTCCTAGCTCTTGATCGGACTTTGTAAAGTAGGGGTTTGCATGGTCTGAGTCAAGTAAGTTTCAGCAGCATCAGCAGCCTTGCCCTCAAATCCACCCTTAATATTGTTTACATAAGTCTTAGAAGCGTACTCTTGCATATCTGAGGCTGCTTCTTGTAACTTTTTAGCTAACTCCACTCCCTTAGCAAGGATTGACAGTTCTTTTGCAGTTACTAATGCCCTGACTGCTTGGCGTTCTTGTTCCTTCATTCTTTCTTTGAAGCCTCTGTCGAGTTGCTCTCTTGTAATTAAAGTATCCTCATCCGTTAGGACTAACATTCTTTCCCCTCCATGTTTGTTTTACATCCGCCAATAAATTGTTAAAATCTTCAGCACTATTTGTATCTATGGTTTCAAAGGAACCACTAGCTTTAACCAGGCTTTCCCCTAGCTGCTCAATTTGTGTCAGGAAGGATGTTGCTGCAGTCTTCGTGTCACTTGCAACGCCTTCATCCCAAAAGCTTGTTGTGTCAAAACCAGAAAGTAGATTTGTAACTTCTGAACTTGACAAATATCCAACCATGTCAAACGCTGTCTGTCTTGTTTCTTTTATCATGTTTTGAATATCTTCCTTAGCATCTGAAAGTAAGGTTTTCACAGATTTAACTTTGTCTTCCATGTCAAAATTTGCCAACTGGGCTGCTGTCTGAAGCAACTGAGCTCGGACCAAAATTCTCTTTTCTCCTGTAAGATTACCATTTCTCAGTTGTTCCTGATAACGAGGAATAGCTTCTCTATCCCATTTTATAGATTCCTGACGAGCTTCTTCGACAATTTTACTATACTCTGTTTTAAAATTCTCATAAAAGCCATATCCGATAGATGCCTTATTTACGATTTCCCCCCTCATAATGGCATTTAAAACATTTGAGGCTGCATTTTCATCAACTCCTAAAGTTCTTAGAACACCCAAGGTTGTTGCAATTAATCGAGCCAGCTTTTCACCAGCCCTGAGCAATTCTGGGTGAAAATCCTCAGACGCAGTCAATAAATTTCCCTTTCCATCCGATTGGAAAACACCAAAGTCATGGGAACTTTCCGGATCAGCAATCTGGGTATAATGAAGGGGGACAAGGACATTGACTTTACCGACAGGTTTCTTAAGAGGTTCATCGGAATCCCCAGGTAATTTAGTGATGGTATGTTCACGATTGAGCATACCCACGACATCAAAAGGATTGACATAGTACTCGATTTTTTCGCTAATCTTTTTGATTTTCTCATCACTGAGTCCCATTTTCTTTAAGCTCTTTGTCGTGTCTGGACCGTCAAAGAGGACGACTTTGCCGATTTTCTCCAGTTCTTGATCAGTAAGGCCAGCTACTCCTTGCGCAGAGACAATGGTCCCTAAGGAGTGACCTGTGATGTCCATCGTCGCATTTGGAGCCTTTTCGCGCATCTCAGCGATCTTCGTTTTCATTCCTACTGTTGCTAACTTGGCTTGCGGCGTATGGATATGGTTGAGCGCAAACTGAGCATCGTTGTCAATCCAGTCGTTCAAATTCTCTATACTAATAGCATCACTTCCGCGGATGGTCATATAGGTTTTCTTGGTATCTTTAGTTAAGGTTGGCGTATCCGTTAAGTAGTAGGCATTAAAACCAGCTCTCTCATCAGTTAAGAGTCCTTTTTGATAGCGTTTGATAGGATACTCTTCTTGGTGAACCCCTCCTCCAGGATCACCAACTTGGAGTTTTATCGTATCTTCCACAGTATGTAAATCAGGATCTGGCTGCAGGTAAACTTTACCATTATGGGGAAGATTTTTGCCTCCGGGAGTAATCTCCCATTCTTTTTTATCTTTATTATAAAATTTATTATCTCTAGAGAAATCAAACAACTGATAATCAAGAGCATTGTTATCTGGCGGAAAATTATTGGGGCGCCCATTATATGCAGATTGTGCTAAATCCGCATAAAAATTATCAAAGGTTTTTAAATTACTATTAGTCATAATAATACCATCCCCCATCCCTATAAATTCTTATAGGCTGCATTTCATAAATTCCAAATTCCTTTGGTATACTGTTTGCATTATTGTCTAAAGAAAATCCAACCATGAATTTCGTCTTATCATTATTATTTACCTTTCCTCTAAGTGTCAACATATAGCCTCCACCTTGTGGAGTTCCATTTCCTACTTGACCAACCTTCATACTATCCCAATCAAACTGAACACTTTCAACTTTAGGACTTAAAGACTTGACAAAATCAGCCATATCTTCTTCATGTTCTTTCAAATAAGCCAACTGCTTGGCTCGTGGGCTCAGAGTTATTCCTCCAAATAGATTTGTTTCCTGTGCCATCCATGCGCCTCCTCCAAAAATTACAAGTGCTAAAACCAACCAAAGCAAAGTACGTTTTTTCATCTCTTTCCTCCTATATAGTGGAATCTAAGTATATTATATCATGAATGTAAAAAAAAATACTTTTAGCAAGTATTGTAAGTCAATAGGGAATGAATGCTGTTAAATTTGAGTAAAAATTATCAAAATTTTTCAAGTTACTATTACTCATATATAAACCATCCACCATCTCGTAAAATTCTTATGGGTTGCATTTCAGAAATTTTCTTAATATTGGGAATACTATTGCTATTATATTCTATAGGGAAACCAATTGTAAATTCAGTATCTTCATTGTTATTTATTTTTCCATCCAATGTTATAATATATCCCCCACCTTGAGGGGTACCATTTCCTATATTTTCTACTTTCATACTATCCCAATCAAATTGGACACTTTCGACTTTAGGATTTCTAGACTTTATAAAGTTCGCCATCTCCTCTTCATGCTCCTTCAGATAAGCCAACTGCTTAGCTCGTGGGCTTAGAGTTATTCCTCCGAATAGATTTGTTTTCTGTGCCATCCATGCGCCTCCTCCAAAGACTACAAGGGCTATAACTAGCCAAAGTAAAGTACGTTTTTTCATCTCTTTCCTCCTATATAGTGGAATCTAAGTATATTATATCATGAATGTAAAAAAAAATACTTTTAGCAAGTATTCGAAGTCAGTGGGGAATGAGTGATATTAAATTTTAATAAAAATTATCAATGGTTTTTAAATTACTATTACTCAAACGGTTTCCCTCCAATGCCTAGGCCATTAACTAATGTCATCGAAGCTAAATCAACTTTTCCATCATCTACAATTATCATTGCATGCCAACCAGAATTATCAATGTTATTAAACGTTCCATAAACATCAATAATATCTCCTCCTCCTTGAGGTGTACCATTTCCTACCTTATCCCATTGTGTCTGTCTCCAATCAATTTGAACAGATTCTATCTTTGGATTTTGAGATTTTACAAAATCCTTAATCTCCTCTTCATGCTCCTTTAAATAAGCCAACTGCTTGGCTCGCGGACTAAGAAATACTCCTCCAAATAGATTTGTTTCCTGTGCCATCCATGCGCCTCCTCCAAATACTACAAGAGCTAAAGCTAGCCAAAGTAAAGTACGTTTTTTCATCTCTTTCCTCCTATATAGCGGAATCTAAGTATATTATATCATGAATGTAAAAAAACTTTTGGCAAGTATTGTAAGTCAGTAGGGAATGAGTGATGATAGATTTGAGTAAAAATTATCAAAGGTTTTAAGTTACTATTAATCAAAAATCCTTCCTCCTACTCGCAATGGACCGCCTTGCATCATAGTATCAAAAGCAACTCGTCCATCTTCAATTTCAAAAATTACTTGCCAAGTTGAGCCCTCTATATTATTAAAACCTCCTCCAACTATTACAACATTACCTCCTCCTTGTGGAGTTCCATTTCCAACTTTTTCCCACATTGTTTCATCCCAATCAATCTGAACCGATTCTACTTTAGGATTTAAAGATTTTACAAACTCCTTAATCTCCTCTTCATGATCCTTTAAATAAGCCAACTGCTTGGCTCGTGGACTAAGAAATATTTCTCCCAATAAATTTGTTTCTTGTGCCATCCATGCGCCGCCTCCAAATATTACAAGGGCTAAAACTAGCCAAAGTAAGGTACGTTTTTTCATTTCTATTCTCCTAAACAAGTTATATATGAGTACTATTAAGCGTCGTTTTTAATTAGCTACTCGTATAAAAACCACCCACCGTCTCGTAAAATTCTTATAGGTTGCATTTCATAAATAACCAGTTCCTCAGGTACTTCATTTAAATTTCGTTTTAGAGGAATCCCTAGTGTGAATTCAGTATTCTTATTGTTATTGATACTACCGTTCACTGTCATCATATAACCTCCACCTTGAGGAGTACCGTTTCCTACCTGACCGACCTTTATACTATCCCAATTAAATTGAACACTTTCCACTTTAGAACTTAAAGCTTTCACAAAATCAGCCATATCGTCTTCATGCTCCTTTAGATATGCCAACTGCTTAGCTCGTGGGCTTAGAAATAGATTTGTTTTCTGCGCCATCCATGCGCCGCCTCCAAAGACTACAATGGACAAAACCAGCAAAATCAAGGCACGTTTTTTCATCTCTTTCCTCCTATATAGCGGAATCTAAGTTTATTATATCATGAATGTAAAAAAATACTTTTGGCAAGTATTAGAAGTCAGTGGGGAGTGAAGAGAATGTTAAATTTGAGTAAAAATTATCAAATTTTTTTAAATTACTGTTAGTCAAAAATCCTTCCTCCCATTCGTAAATAATTGGCTAAAGCCATTGAATTAGGAATAATTTTGCCATTCTCAATATCAAAAGTAACATTCCAAGAGGAGGACTCAATATGATTAAAACCACCATATACATTTACAATTTCTCCGCCTCCTTGAGGGGTCCCATTCCCAACTTTTTCCCATTTAGTTTCATCCCAAGAAATCTGAACAGATTCAATCTTTGAATTTTTAGACTTTACAAATTTTACAATTTCTTCTTCATGTTCCTTTAAATAATCCAACTGCTTAGCTCGTGGGCTTAGAAATAAATTTGTTTCTTGTGCTAGCCATGCTCCGCCTCCAAATATTCCAAGTGCTAAAATCAGCCAAAGTAAGGTACGTTTTTTCATAATGCTCCTTCAGATATATCATCTCCCTCTTACAATCCAAAACTCCTTAATTAAAAACAAATTACGGATCTATTGTTGCTTTAGAAATAGAAGATTGTCATTAAAACTAGTATAGCATAAAAGCCTCAAACATCCTATTTCACCAATCACTCTTCTTGAAGGCTTGTTAATAATCTGACCAGAAGTATCTGAGTTGAATACAAAGAAACAACTGACTTTGTCAGATTGCAGCTACATTTGTAAGCGACTAAAGTCGCAACAACTGTGTCAATTGCACCAATTTAAGTATGAAAGTACAAAAAGAACACCCCGAAAGGTGCTCTTTGTAAGTATCGTAATTCTCTCGAATGAA
>CAUQPD010000022.1:0-24003 GCA_963519935.1 uncultured Streptococcus sp. | reverse complement strand
TAGTAACACGGTGACGACCGTCGTTACCCATACCAGCCATAGAAGTTGTGATGAAGGTTGGGTCACCTGAGTACAATTGGTCATAAGCTTTTGTACGAGCAAATTTAACTGTACGAAGTTTCATAACGAAATCATCAACGAACTCTTGGATTTCTGATTCAGTAAATGTACCACGAGCAAGGTCACGTTCTGCAAAGATGTCAAATACGATTGGCACACGTCCTAGAGATGTTGCAGCACCGTTGATAACACGGCAGACAGCCATGAAGGCGATGTTAACCCATTGGATTGCTTCTTTAGTGTTCATCGCTGGTTTGCGAACATCAACTCCGTAAAGGTCACCCAAGCGAACAACTTGTTGCAATGCTTGGTATTGAAGGTTGATTTCTTCACGAAGACGGATTGTTTCTTCATCGATTTCTTCGATTGCATTCCAGTCGTTTACTTTTTCTTGCATCAAGTAGTCTGCACCGTAAAGAGCAAGACGTGCGTAAACACCGATGATACGTCCGCGTGAGTATGCATCTGGAAGACCAGTTACAGTGTGTGCGTGACGAGCGCGACGAATGTTTGAAGTGTAGGCACGGAAGATACCGTCGTTAACTGTTGTTACGTATTTAGTGAAGATTTCGTGAACAGCTGGATCTGGTTCGTATCCATTTTCTTTCAAAGTAGTTTCAGCCATACGGATACCACCTTTTGGCATGAAGTTCAATTTGAAGAGTTCATCGTTTTGGATACCGAAGATCACTTCATTTTCTTTGTCGATAAATCCAGCAGGAATATCAGCAATAGATGTTGGACGAGTGTCCATTGGGAAACGAGTTTCTTCGTAGTGTGCTTTTGTTTCTTCTACGATTTTTTTGATGTGAAGTGAACGTTCTGTTGGTCCAGCAAGGAAACTTTCATCTCCATCATAAGGTGTGTAGTTAGCTTGAACAAAGCGAGAAATACTTGCTTTTTCTTTCCAATCTACGCCTTTGAAGCCTTCCCAAGCTTTATCAAAAATGTCTTGTGCTTCAACAACTGTCTTAACAACCATGTTAATGTCCTCTTTTTTCTAGTAACAGTCATCTGTTACATTCTTGAGACAAGTATACCATACAGTAACCGATTTCAACAAGAGAAAATCAGCATTTTAGACGCTTTCTTTTATAATACAGTCTCTTTTTTGTTCTTATCTGTATTATATTTTTGAAAGTCAGGTTGAACTTTCCCATTTTTTCAGAAAAAAGGGTATAATAAATAGAAAATGACACTAGAAAGGGATTGGAATGCTCATATTTCCATTGATAAATGATCTGTCCAGAAAAATCATCCATATCGACATGGATGCCTTTTTTGCTGCGGTGGAAATCAGAGATAATCCCAAGTTAAAGGGCAAACCTGTTATCATCGGAAGTGATCCCAGACAAACAGGTGGTCGAGGTGTCGTTTCTACCTGTAGCTACGAGGCACGAGCTTTTGGCGTTCATTCAGCCATGAGCTCTAAAGAAGCTTATGAGCGCTGTCCCCAAGCTATCTTTATCTCTGGAAATTATGAAAAATACAAGACTGTGGGACTTGAGATTCGTGCTATTTTTAAACGCTACACTGATTTGATTGAACCTATGAGTATCGACGAGGCATACTTAGATGTGACGGAAAATAAACTCGGTATCAAGTCTGCTGTCAAAATAGCCCGCCTCATCCAAGAGGATATCTGGCAGGAACTACATCTGACTGCTTCTGCAGGCGTCTCTTATAACAAATTCTTAGCTAAAATGGCTAGTGACTATCAAAAACCGCATGGTTTAACAGTGATTCTCCCAGATCAGGCCCAAGACTTTCTCAAACAAATGGACATTGCTAAATTCCATGGTGTGGGCAAAAAAACAGTTGAACGTCTTCATGAAATGGGCATTTATACTGGTGCAGACTTATTGGATGTCTCAGAAGTCACTTTAATCGATCGCTTTGGCAGACTCGGTTTTGACCTTTATCGAAAGGCAAGGGGCATTCATAACTCACCGGTCAAGTCCGATCGCATTCGTAAGTCCATTGGCAAGGAAAAAACCTACGGAAAGATCCTACAAGTAGAAGAAGACATCAAAAAAGAGCTGACTCTACTCTCTGAAAAGGTAGCTCTCAATCTCAGCACGCAGGACAAAGCTGGAAAAATCATTATCCTCAAAATACGATATGCTGACTTCTCCACTCTGACTAGACGAAAAAGCCTCCCACAAGCAACACAGGACGCTAGTCAGATTTCTCAAACTGCCCTTCAACTCTACGAAGAACTAGCTTACAAAGAAAAAGGTATCCGTTTACTAGGAATTACAGTGACAGGATTTTAAAAAGCTTGAAGGAAACTTCCCTCAAGCTTTTTTCTTATACAAACAAACGCACAAAACTATAGAGCAACAAGACACTACCGAGTACAATACGATATTTACCAAAGAGTGTAAAGTCGTGCTTCTTCACATAGCTGGTCAAGAAACGAATGGCAACCATGCTGACTGCGAAGGCAACACCCATAGCTACCAAGAGCAAGAACAGTTGTCCAAAACTCAATAGTTGACCTGCTTTAATAAATTTGAAAATCTTTAAAGCGCTGGCTCCGAACATAACAGGAATTCCGAGATAGAAGGTGAACTCTGTTACGACTGAGCGGCTTGTTCCATTCAACAAACCACCAACGATCGTCGCACCTGAACGGCTCGTTCCTGGAAAGAGGGCGAGGACTTGGAAGAGCCCAATGTAAAGGGCTGTTTTATAGGGCAACTTGTCTAGCTCTGTCACTGTTGGTTCAATGGCTTGCGCCTTATTTCGTTTTTCAAGGTAGATAAAGGCAACACCATAGATAATCAACATGATTGCAACTGAAACCATGTTATGAAAGTTAACATCAAACCAATCATCTAATTTAAAAACCAATAGCAAAGGCAAGGTCGCAACGAAGACTTTTGACCACAATTGCCAAGTTCTACGAACTTCTACCTTAGTTTTACCAGGTTTGAAAGGGTTAAGCTTGTTAAAGTAAATGACCATAACTGCTAAAATGGCACCAAGCTGAATGACAACATTAAACATGGACATGAAGGCTTCATTCTGGTCCTTGTATTGTACAAATTCTTCAACCAAGATCAAGTGGCCAGTACTTGAAATGGGCAACCATTCCGTAATTCCTTCAACAATCCCAAAAAAGATTGACTTCAAAATTTCAATAAAATACATACATTACTCCTTTTTCTGTCCTCTATTATAACATAATTTCGGATGTTGCGATAGATTTTTTAGAAGGCGCCGATGCTACCACCGCCTCCGCCTCCTGAGAATCCTCCACCTGAACTTCCACTTCCAGAAGATACAGAGTAATTGCTAGCTGTATTCGCTACAGCAGTATATTGCTTGATTTGTGCAGTTGAGGTGTCGAACTGTGAGTGCCAACCATAGGCTACATAAAGATTCAAATCTGGATTTTCAAGCTGAATATGGCGGACTTTCATTAACTTGCTCACCTTCTTGGCATAACCAAAGAGAGTCGCATAGACCAGGAGACGGTTCCAAAGGACGATGCTCTCTAACTCGGCTTGATCCAGATGAGCGATATCGCGAAGCATATTTTCAAAACTCGTCCAGAGATAGAAGATCTCCGCTCCTTCCTCTGTTAGAACTCCATCGCGATAGGCTCCTCGCGTGGCAAGATAAACCCAGAAACTAGCCCCTAATCCTGTCAATCCTAAGAGTAGAAATGGGATCGAAAAGAAACCATGTGTTTGCCAACTATAGTAAAAGAATAGCAGTCCACCTAGAGCTGTTATGGCTGAACAGACCCGCATCCCGAGAGCAAGGCGGCGTTCCTCGCTTGTCAAGGGACGATAGTAGCTTGGGATACGAAGTACATGGACCTTATCCTTGACACAAGACTGAATGCGTTGAAGTCTTCCTTCAAAGGAGCGTTTGAGACGCGAGCCTGTTTCTCGGATATGTTTTTCATCTGACTCTTTGGCACCACGGTAAAGGGAAGATGAAACTTGGTAATCAGGGAAGAGCTCTGAAACAGCCAATTCTTTCTTATTTGACAAAGTCATGCGCAGGCATTCCTTCTCAAAATTGGATAAGCCTTTTTCACTGATAATTCGTAGATAAGGTTCCTCATCCCCTTGGAAAATAGATAAATGACCTCGATCTACTAAATCCAACAAGGTTGCCTGAATCAGACGTTCAAAAGTAAATTTACCAAACCCTGATTTGTTTAGGGGATTGACTTCCTCTAAGGAAGTTGAATACACAGCTTCTGCTAAAACCATTGGAGGCAAATCCATCGGTGGTTCGTAGAGTCGATGATCTTTTGAAAAGACCTTTTTAATGCTTGTACTCTGACGAAACTTCCTATAGAAGAGAGGAACTAAAAGTAAGAGGCTCATAAAAATGACAGGGAACACCCATTTCATCATTATCTCACTTTGCGCTTTTTCTGTCGCTATATTGCTTTCAATCCGGTTAAAATCGGTTAAACGTTCTTCCTCTAATCCTTGATCTGGAGCCCCTGCAAAAGCACTTCTCGGCCAGTAAGCATGTAATTCGATCTGTCGCTTTCTAGGAAGGTCTTTCATTTTGACATGATAGAGATTATTTACTTTTTCAACACTAGAGTCCCTTAGGAGCTGGCCTGCATGAAAATAGAGTTTCTCTGCTGAAGTATCAGAGCTAACCTTAAACTCAATCTCTTTGATGTCTCCAGTACTATCTGTCAAGGGTTGCCAATTTAGCTCTGCGATATCCTTATATAAGAAGAGAAGGTTTGTTAGTTTCCAGGTAACCGTTACCCGAACAGTATCTCCAGCATATCCAGCATTGTAAATTTTTACCTTGTAACCGTCCTCTTCCTCCATAGTATAGAAGGAAGCATTTTGAACAATTCTTCCATTTTTAGAGACCTGAACGGTCGGATCGGGATCAATGTCAAATCCTTCTGGCATTTTCCCAGCTTTCCCTAGTCCAACCAACTGACCATTATAATCGTCTCCAAAGCGGTAGGTAATTGTTTCCTTAAAAATTGCAGTATTATCTGCATGAATATTCAAATCACCCTGGTAGGATAAGATATCAAAATCTACTGCAAAAACCAGGTTCGGTATAAACAATAAATAAGTAAATACCAAAGCCAACAGCCATCTTTTTTTCATAATCGGTTCCCTTTCAATCTTTTTACCATTATATCATTTTTTATAAGTAAAGGCTTACTTGTATTGAAAATCTCACTATTTTTAGATACAATAGAGAGAGTCATTTTTAGACTAGAAATAGGAGAAAACATGAAAAAATTATGCTTATCTATCCTTGCTAGCCTAGCCCTTACCTTAGGACTAGTTAGCCAAGTCCAAGCCGACGAATATTTACGCATCGGGATGGAGGCAGCTTACGCTCCCTTCAACTGGACTCAAGACGACGATAGTAACGGCGCCGTCAAAATCGACGGTACCAACCAATATGCCAACGGCTACGATGTTCAAATTGCTAAAAAGATTGCCAAAGACCTTGGCAAGGAACCCTTGGTTGTGAAAACCAAATGGGAAGGACTTGTTCCAGCCCTTACTTCTGGCAAAATTGATATGATCATTGCCGGTATGAGCCCAACCGCTGAACGCAAACAAGAAATTGCTTTTTCAAGCAGTTACTATACTAGCGAACCGGTTCTATTGGTAAAAAAGGACTCTGCCTATGCGAATGCCAAATCTTTGGAAGACTTTAGTGGAGCAAAAATCACGTCTCAACAAGGTGTTTATCTTTATGACCTGATTTCCCAAATTCCAGGTGCCAAAAAAGAAACAGCTATGGGTGACTTCGCCCAAATGCGTCAAGCTCTGGAGGCTGGTGTTATTGATGCCTATGTTTCTGAACGACCTGAAGCAATGACCGCTGAGTCTGCTAACGCTAAGTTCAAAATGATCCAACCCCAACCAGGTTTCAAAACTGGCGAAGAAGATACAGCTATTGCCATTGGACTTCGTAAAGATGACAGCCGTATCAGCCAAATCAATGCGAGCATCGAAACCATCTCTAAGGATGAACAAGTAACTCTCATGGATCGTATGATCAAAGAGCAACCTGTGGAGTCTACAACAACAGAGGAAGAAAGTAGTTTCTTTAGCCAAGTCGCTAAGATTCTTTCTGAGAACTGGCAACAACTCTTGCGTGGTGCTGGTATCACACTCTTAATCTCCATTATCGGAACCATCACAGGTCTCCTTATCGGACTTGCGATCGGGGTCTTCCGTACCGCTCCACTATCTGAGAACAAGGCAATGTACGCCCTACAGAAACTAGTCGGTTGGATTCTCAATGTCTATATCGAGATCTTCCGTGGTACACCGATGATTGTTCAATCTATGGTTATCTACTATGGAACTGCCCAAGCTTTCGGTATCAATCTTGACCGCACACTAGCCGCTATCTTCATCGTCTCAATCAACACGGGTGCCTACATGACAGAGATCGTTCGTGGTGGTATTCTAGCAGTTGACAAAGGACAGTTTGAAGCTGCAACTGCTCTTGGTATGACCCACAATCAAACCATGCGTAAGATTGTCCTGCCTCAGGTTGTCCGTAATATTCTACCTGCTACTGGTAATGAGTTTGTCATCAATATCAAAGATACCTCTGTATTGAACGTTATTTCAGTTGTTGAGCTTTATTTCTCAGGAAATACTGTAGCAACACAAACCTATCAATACTTCCAGACCTTTACCATCATCGCCGTGATTTACTTTGTCCTCACCTTTACTGTGACCCGTATCCTACGCTTCATCGAGCGTCGTATGGACATGGATACTTACACTACAGGTGCTAACCAAATGCAAACGGAGGATTTGAAAAAATGACACAACCAATCCTTGAAATCAAACACCTCAAAAAATCATATGGGCAAAACGAAGTGCTAAAAGACATTTCTCTCACCGTCCATAAAGGAGAGGTTATTTCCATCATCGGGAGCTCAGGAAGCGGAAAATCAACCTTCCTTCGTTCGATTAATTTACTCGAAACACCTACAGAGGGAGAGATTCTCTATCGAGGAGAAAATGTCTTAGAAAAAGGCTATAACCTCACCCATTATCGTGAAAAACTCGGTATGGTTTTCCAATCTTTCAATCTCTTTGAAAATCTGAATGTCCTTGAAAATACGATCGTTGCCCAAACGACTGTACTCAAACGCGACCACTCTGAAGCTGAAAAAATTGCCAAAGAGAATCTCGAAAAAGTCGGCATGGGAGAACGTTACTGGCAAGCCAAGCCTAAACAACTCTCAGGGGGTCAAAAACAACGCGTGGCTATCGCCCGCGCTCTCTCCATGAATCCTGATGCCATTCTCTTCGACGAACCAACATCTGCCCTTGACCCAGAAATGGTCGGTGAAGTCCTTAAAATCATGCAAGACCTGGCTCAAGAGGGCTTGACCATGATTGTCGTAACCCACGAAATGGAGTTCGCTCGCGATGTCTCTCACCGTGTCATCTTTATGGATAAGGGTGTCATTGCTGAAGAAGGCAAATCAGAAGAACTCTTCACGAACCCTAAAGAAGAACGGACAAAAGAGTTTCTTCAACGTTATCTCAGCTAATAAACAAAGACTGCATTCTTTATGCAGTCTTTTTAATTTGTAATTGTAAAGAAAAGGCAGACTCGACTCAGGAATCTGCCTGTGACCACAGTTTAATCTTCAAATTTTTCATGATTTTTTTCATAGAAATCGATTAAACCAAGAGCTGTTTCAAATGAAATATTTTTAACTTTTGCGCGTCCTTGTGCTAGAGCAATGATAGACATTTCACGCGCATTCGTTTCTTTAGAGATACGGTAGCCTGTGATTTTCTTATCACGAACCCAGCCAACAACTGCTTCTACTTTTTCAAAGTTCGACTTAGCCATGTTCTTCTCCTAAATTATTCTTTACAATACTTAATTGTATACGTTTTTATTTCGTTTGTCAATAAAAAAACATATATTCGTCGCAACTATATTATTCTGCATATTTTTATTTGGCTTTTAAAGCCGATAATATATGAGTTCTTATGTCCTCAACTCCATTAGGATTTGCTGGTAGGAAGATTGTATTATTACCCTCTTTATCTGCAAAATTATTCAACGTATCTAAATACTGGTTCGTTAATAGGATAGACATGATTTGTTCTTCAGTTAGCTCAACATTGGCTCCCTTTAACTCTTGGATAGAATCGGCTAGTCCGTCAACAATTGCTTTACGCTGCTCTGCAATCCCTACACCATGTAGGCGATCTTTTTCTGCTTCTGCTTCTGCTGCGGTCACGATTTTAATCTTATCTGCTTCAGCAAGCTCTTGCGCCGCAACTCTCTTACGTTGAGCCGCGTTAATTTCATTCATTGATTGTTTTACTTCAGCATCAGGTTCAACCTTAGTAATCAGCGTTTTGACAATGATATACCCATACGTAGACATTTCTTCAGCCACTTGTTTTTGAACTTCTAAGGCGATTTCATCCTTCTTCTCAAACAACTCATCTAGGGTTAGCTTTGGTACAGATGAACGCAAAGCATCTTCAATATAGGATTTAATTTGGGCTTCTGGACGCATCAATTTATAATAGGCATCTGTGACGTTGTTTTCATTTACTCGATACTGAGTTGCCACATTCATCGTTACAAATACATTATCTTGCGTCTTTGTCTCTACAACAATCTCACTTTGCAACAAGCGTAGTTGAACTCTTGCCGCAATCCTATCAATTCCAAAAGGAGCTCGTAAATGAATACCACTATTGCTCAACTTTTGGTATTTACCAAAGCGTTCTATGATAGCGACCGATTGTTGTCGAACCACATACACAGAACTAATCATAATCACTGATGCAATCACCACTAAAAACAATAAAATAAGTAAAATTTGTAAAACCATGGGAATCTCCCCCTTTCGTCACCCTCATTATAGCACCATCAACATCATTACGCAAATAATATGATAATAATTTTATTTTAGCTTAAACTAGCATATTATACAACGTTTCGTTCCCATTCAAATTAATATAAGATGGGTCAAACTTTTCCATTCGATGAATCAATCCAGCATAATCATGCTTATTGGCAAGAGCTACCCCAATCAATACAGGGCCTGTCCCCTTGCTTGCTCGTTTGATATATTCAAAACGAGTGATGTCATCATTTGGCCCCAAAATGTCATTTACAAACTCTCGGAGAGCTCCTGGACGCTGTGGGAAATTCACTACAAAGTAATGCTTGATTCCATCGTAAATCAAGGCACGTTCTTCCATCTCTGGCATGCGGTTGATATCGTTATTGCCCCCAGAAATAATACAACAAATCGTCTTGCCTTTGATATAGTCTGATAAAACTTCCAAGGCTGCAACGCTGGCAGCTCCGGCTGGTTCTGCTACAATTCCTTGTTTGGAATAAAGATCAATCAAGGTTTCAGAAATCAATCCCTCGTCCACCCCAATCAGCGTTTCAACATTCTTACGAGTCGCTTCATAGGTTAATTGTCCAACCTTCTGTACGGCTATCCCATCAGCGAACTTATCAATTTCTTTGAGCTTAACTGGTCCTCCAGCTTCAAAGGCAGCTTTCATAGAGCGAGCACCATTAGCTTCTACCCCGATCACTTCAATAGTCGGATTGGTTTCCTTAATATAAGTAGAAACACCGGCAATCAATCCGCCACCACCTACTGGTACAAGTACTGTATCAAAATCAATAGACTCTTTACGGGCTTCTTCAAGAATCTCATAAGCTACTGTTCCTTGACCAGCCTGAACATGCGCATCATCAAAAGGATCGATGAAGGTGCGGTTTTCTGTCAATGTAAATTCTTGTGCTGCCTTAGCAGAAGCATCAAAGGTATCCCCAACCAACTTGATTGTCACAAACTCTCCACCGAAAAAGCGAACCTGCCCAATCTTTTGTTGCGGTGTTGTAATGGGCATAAAGATCGTTGCAGGAATCTTCATCTCATTACAAGTATAGGCGACACCTTGAGCGTGATTGCCCGCAGAGGCACAGACTACACCACGCTCACGTTCTTCTTTTGATAGTTGAGAAATGGCATAATAGGCTCCACGAATTTTAAAAGAGCGAACTCGTTGCGCATTCTCCTTTTTGAGATAAATCTTTGCTTGGTATTTTTCTGATAAATAATGATCATATTCTAGTGGTGTATCAACTACTACACCACTCAAAACTTTGTGGGCTTTCACCACATCTTTTGCACTTAGCATTGTCTCCTCCTCAAGTACTTTTCAAGATAAAAAACGAGTTAGGTACCCCCAACTCGCCTTCTGTCTCTCTTTACAAGAATTAATTGTAGATTTTGAATGCGTCGTCGTCGTTTTTACCAACGAAAGGCATTGCTTTACGCAATTCTGCACCAACTTTTTCAATTTCAAGGTTAGCTGCTTGTTCACGGTAAGCAGTCAATTTTGGACGTCCAGCTTTGTAGTCATTTACAAAGTCATTTGCAAATTTACCATTTTGGATGTCTGCCAAGACAGCTTTCATGTTTTCTTTAACTTGCTCAGTGATCACACGTGGACCTGATACATAGTCACCGTATTCAGCAGTGTTTGAAATAGATTGACGCATTTTCTTGAATCCACCTTCATAGATCAAGTCAACGATCAATTTCATTTCGTGAAGAACTTCAAAGTAAGCCAATTCTGGGGCATATCCTGCTTCTGTCAAGACTTCAAAACCTGCTTCGATAAGGGCAGTCAAACCACCACAAAGTACAGCTTGTTCACCAAACAAATCTTCTTCAGTTTCTTCTTTGTAAGTTGTTTCAAGAAGACCTACACGAGCTGCTCCAACACCTTTACACCAGTCCATAGCAATGTTTTTAGCATTTCCTGTTGCATCTTGGTAAACTGCGTAAAGAGCTGGCACACCAAATCCTTCTTCGTAAGTACGACGTACCAAGTGTCCTGGTCCTTTAGGAGCACACATAAAGACATCTACATCTGCAGGAACTTTGATAAATTCAAAGTGGATGTTAAAACCATGGGCAAATCCAACTGCATTTCCAGCTTCCAAGTTTGGAGCGATTTCTGCTTCGTACAATTCTTGTTGGATTTCGTCTGGTGCCAAGATCATGATAACGTCAGCCAATTTAGTTGCTTCTGCTACTGTGTAAGTGTCAAATCCATCTTCTTTTGCTTTGTCAAAAGATTTACCTGGACGTACACCGATAATGACATCACGACCTGAATCACGCAAGTTTTGCGCATGCGCATGTCCTTGTGAACCATAACCGATTACGGCGATTTTTTTACCGTCAAGCGCTGCTACTTTAACATCTTTTTCGTATTCCATTTGAACTGCCATAGTTTTTCTCTCTTTTCTATTATTTATTGCCTTATAGGCTGGTTTAACAAATTTATGCTGGATTTTATACTAAGAGTATTAGTCGCGGGTAAATCCAGTTGCACCCGTACGAGCGATATTTTTAATACCATATGGTCGAATCACTCGTAATAAAGCTTCACTCTTCTCAGCATTTCCCGTCATCTGGATGGTGATTGAGCTTGGAGCCACATCTACTACCGTTGCACGGAAAGGTTGGATAATGGCCAAGATTTCTGCACGCTTCTCAGCAGGAGCAGATACTTTTACCAAGATCACTTCTCTTTCCAAGTGTGGTTTATCTGTGATATCTCGAATGCGAATCACATCAATCTGACGATTGAGTTGTTTAATGATTTGCTCTACTTCATCATGTGAAGCTACATCAATAATGATGGTGATGCGAGATACATTGGGATTCTCTGTCGCACCAACTGAGATACTCTCAATATTGACTTGACGACGAGAAAGGACACCTGTAAAACGATTCAAAACTCCTGAACGGTTTTGCAATCTAGCTGTTAACATTCTACGCATGGAACTTCACCCCCAACATCTCATGATTGCTCTTACCAGCTGGTACCATCGGTAAGACCTGTTCCTTACGAGAAATATCCACCTCGATAAACATGGGCACATCCTCCAGAATGACTTCTAGATCCTTCTCTATCGTCTCTGGATTATCAAATTTATAGTTTTTGATGCCATAAGCCTGTGCCATCAGCTGGAAGTCAGGAAGTGTATCAAAGACTGACTCGGAAGTTCTACCCTCATAGAAGGATTCCTGCCACTGACGAACCATTCCTAGTGAGTGGTTATTCAACATGACAACCTTAATCGGCACCTTGTAGATGTTTAGAATCGCTAGCTCTTGGTTGGTCATTTGGAAACCACCATCACCGACAAAAAGGATGACTTCTTTTTCTGGATTGGCAATCTTGGCTCCAATAGCTGCAGGAACTCCGAATCCCATGGTACCCAAACCACCTGAAGTGACTAACTGACGCTCATTTTGGTAAGGATAATACTGAGCTGTCCACATTTGGTGTTGCCCTACATCTGTGACAACAATGGCATCTCCATTCGTCAACTCACCGATGCGTTCAATAACGGCCTGAGGTTGAACCACACGTTCTTTCTTATCATAAGAACGAACGCGGTTCTTGTCCTTGGTAACTTTGTCAATCCACTTTTCAGTATTGTTATGGACAGTTGGTTCTGCTAGGAGCATCTGCAAGGCTTTCTTAGCGTCCCCAACCACTGGAATATCTGCACTGATAATCTTACCAATCTCAGCTGGATCTATATCGATATGGGCAACCTTAGCATTCTTCGCGAAGGTCTTAGGGTTCCCAGTCAAGCGGTCATCGAAACGGCAACCAATACTAATCATAAAGTCCGCTTCCGTCATTGCAATATTGGCTGCGAAAGAACCGTGCATGCCTCCCATCCCTAGGAAGAGCGGATGACTCGTTGCAATGGTTCCTTGCCCCAAAAGACTAGTGACTACTGGAATTTGGTAACGTTCAGCAAATTCATTGAGCTCCTTAGAAGCTTCCGCATAGCTGATACCACCGCCTGCTAACAAAACAGGTTTCTTGGCTTTTGACAATTGCTTCAAGATTTTCTTGATTTGCATGTCATTTGGATCAAGTGTCGGTTGGTAACTTGGTAAATTCACCTCCGGCGAATAGATGAAATCTGTCTCTAGGGCTGATACATCCTTTGGCAAGTCAATCACAACTGGACCTGGACGACCTGTCGTTGCGATATGGACAGCTTCCGTAATAATACGAGGAATATCTGCTGTCTCACGAACTTGGTAATTGTACTTGGTAATGGGCATGGTAATCCCCACAATGTCTGCCTCCTGAAAGGCATCCTTTCCTATCCCAGCTCGCGCAACCTGACCTGTAAAGACCAAAAGGGGAACGCTATCGCTCATGGCATCTGCAATCCCTGTAATGGCATTTGTTGCTCCCGGTCCACTAGTGACGACGGCAACACCCAACTTTCCAGTTGATTTGGCATAACCTTCAGCTTCATGCAAACAACCTTGCTCATGGCGTCCTAAGATGTGGCGAATACCTTTAAAATTATATATCGCATCATACAAAGGTAAGACTGCACCACCAGGATAACCAAAAATGGTATCAATCCCTAAGTCCCGAAGTGTTTCCAAAACTAGGTCCGACCCCGTCTTAGGAGATTCTAAACTGATTTTCTCCATTGTTCCCCTTTCTCTTCTCTTAAAAAAATAGCTTGTTACTATCATACCATTTTTTCAAAAATTTTCAAGACAAAAGAGTCAATTTTCTGAATTTTCTATCTAAAAGTGTATTTATGAATCTTTTCCTCATTTTTATTAAGTTATCTACGGAATTAGGAACCTTTATTTACTTTAATTTATCAAATTAGAATGTTTTCTTTCTAGATAGAATTAGTATTTTTCTCACTTAGCGACCAAATTTGTATACTATATTCAGCAAAAATGAATAGTTAAAGACAAAAAAGGAAGCCACTAAGTGACTTCCTTCTAGAGTGAGGACTGATTAGTCTTCACCTTTGTTTTTCTTAATGATTTCTTCTTGTACTGACTTAGGTACATCTTCGTAGTGGTCAAATACCATCATGAATGTACCACGTCCTTGAGATGCAGAACGAAGAACTGTTGCGTAACCGAACATTTCAGCAAGTGGAACGTAAGCACGAACGATTTGGCTGTTACCGTGTGCTTCCATACCATCTACACGTCCACGACGAGCAGTTACGTGACCCATAACATCACCAAGGTTTTCTTCTGGAACAGTGATTGTTACAAGCATCATTGGTTCAAGGATAGCTGGTTGTGCTGATTTAGCAGCTTCTTTAAGGGCAAGTGAAGCCGCGATCTTGAAGGCTGTTTCAGATGAGTCGACATCGTGGTATGAACCATCGTAAAGTTTAGCTTTAACGTCAACCATTGGGTAACCTGCAAGAACACCGTTAGCCATAGATTCTACCAAACCTTTTTCAACCGCTGGGATAAATTCACGAGGAACCACACCACCGACGATTGCGTTTTCGAATTCGAATCCTTTACCTTCTTCGTTTGGACTAAACTCAATCCATACATCACCGAATTGACCTTTACCACCAGACTGACGTTTGAAGAATCCACGTGCTTGAGTAGAAGCGCGGAATGTTTCACGGTAAGATACTTGAGGAGCACCTACGTTTGCTTCAACTTTGAACTCACGACGCATACGGTCAACAAGGACGTCAAGGTGAAGCTCACCCATACCAGAGATAACTGTTTCACCAGTTTCAACGTTTGTTTCAACGCGGAATGTTGGATCTTCTTCAGCCAATTTTTGAAGGGCGATACCCATCTTATCTTGGTCAGCTTTAGATTTTGGCTCAACCATCAACTGGATAACTGGTTCTGGAACGTGGATTGACTCAAGGATGATTTTAGCTTTTTCATCTGTCAATGAATCACCAGTAGTTGTATCCTTCAAACCAATAGCAGCTGCAATATCACCAGCATAAACAGTTTCGATTTCTTGACGACTATTGGCATGCAATTGCACAAGACGTCCGATACGTTCACGTTTACCTTTAGATGTGTTCATTACGTAAGAACCAGATTGAAGAACACCTGAGTATACACGGAAGAATGTCAAACGACCTACAAATGGGTCTGTTGCAATCTTGAAGGCAAGAGCTGCAAATGGCTCTTCGTCAGATGCTGGACGAGTTTCTTCTTCGTCTGTATCTGGGTTGATACCTTTGATTGCTGGGATGTCAAGTGGGCTTGGAAGGTAGTCGATAACCGCATCAAGCATCAATTGAACACCCTTGTTCTTGAAGGCAGAACCACACAATACTGGGAAGAATTCAACGTTGATAGTTGCTTTACGGATAGCAGCTTTCAATTCTTCGTTAGTGATTTCTTCACCTTCAAGGTATTTCATCATCAAGTCTTCATCAGTTTCAGCAACTGCTTCAACCAATTTTTCACGGTATTCTTGAGCTTGGTCAAGGTATTCAGCTGGAATATCTTCTTCAAGGATATCTGTACCAAGGTCGTTAGTATAGATTTCAGCTTTCATCTTGATCAAGTCGATGATACCACGGAAGTCATCTTCAGCACCAATTGGCAATTGGATTGGGTGTGCGTTTGCTTGAAGACGGTCGTGAAGTGTGCTTACTGAGTAAAGGAAGTCAGCACCGATTTTGTCCATTTTGTTGGCAAATACGATACGTGGAACTCCGTACTCAGTTGCTTGACGCCAAACTGTTTCAGTTTGAGGCTCAACACCTGATTGTGAGTCAAGAACAGTAACCGCACCGTCCAATACACGAAGAGAACGTTGTACTTCGATTGTGAAGTCCACGTGTCCTGGTGTGTCGATGATGTTTACACGGTGGTTGTTCCATTGAGCTGTTGTCGCAGCAGATGTGATAGTGATACCACGTTCTTGCTCTTGCTCCATCCAGTCCATTTGTGACGCACCTTCGTGAGTTTCACCGATTTTGTGGATTTTACCAGTGTAGTAAAGAATACGCTCAGTAGTTGTTGTTTTACCGGCATCGACGTGAGCCATGATACCGATATTACGAGTTTTTTCAAGTGAAAATTCGCGTGCCATGAGGTTTGTTTCTCCTATTTATTTTTAATTTCTATTCTATTATAACACGATTTTAATAAAAACGGATAGGCAGGACCTACCCGTTCTCAATGTTTATCTTGTTTTTGTTGGTTTCAACTTGTAGACAAGTTGAATTGAACTCGGGCTAAAAGCTCAAGTTAGCTGATTTGAACCCGAGCGAGGCCCGGTGCAAAAAAGATAAACTGCTTTGTGTTCACGGAACACTGCACCAGTTTCCTATTTTTGCCTTGGGCCTTTGCCGCTCTTAGTATCATTTTATTACCAACGGAAGTGTGCGAAGGCACGGTTAGCTTCAGCCATACGGTGAGTGTCTTCACGTTTCTTAACAGCTGCACCAGTGTTGTTCGCAGCATCCAAGATTTCTTTTGCAAGACGGTCTTGCATTGTGTGTTCACCACGAAGGCGAGCGATGGTTACCAACCAACGAAGTCCAAGTGTTGTACGACGTTCTGGACGAACTTCAACTGGGACTTGGTAGTTAGATCCACCAACACGACGTGCACGTACTTCAAGTACAGGCATGATGTTTTCCATAGCTGTTTCAAATACTTCAAGTGCATCGTTACCAGTAGCTTCTTTGATTTGCTCAAAAGCACCGTAAACGATTGAAGCAGCTGTACCACGTTTACCATCAAGCATAACGCGGTTGATAAGACGAGTAACTAGTTGTGAATTGTAAAGCGGATCTGGCAATACATCACGTTTTGGAGCTCTATTTTTACGACTCATTTCTCTTTATCCCCTTTCCTTATGCTTTTGGACGTTTAGTACCGTATTTAGAACGGCCTTGTTTACGATCGTTAACACCTGCAGTATCAAGTGCACCACGGACGATATGGTAACGTACCCCTGGAAGGTCTTTTACACGTCCACCACGAAGAAGCACCACGCTGTGCTCTTGCAAGTTGTGTCCGATACCTGGGATGTAGGCAGTAACTTCGATAAGGTTGCTCAAACGTACACGAGCGAATTTACGAAGGGCAGAGTTAGGTTTTTTAGGTGTCATTGTTCCCACACGAGTTGCAACACCACGTTTTTGTGGTGAAGAAACGTTTGTTTGAACTTTTTTATGACTGTTGTAACCAACGTTCAAAGCTGGTGATTTAGATTTTTCTACTTTTGATTTACGCGGTTTGCGAACCAATTGGTTAATTGTAGGCATCTACATTCTCCTGTGTGTTTTTATTTTTGGTGATGATACACTTGGTGACAGCTACCATCTGTGTGTACTTTTGCAACATTTGTCAGCACGTCCCTGTACACTTTTGAGAGACCAAAAGTAAAAAGTACCGTCTATTATTGTAACACAATTTTTCCTTCATTGTCAAGATATTTTTCATTTTTATTCTGATCTTTTAACTCTTTGACACTAGTTTTCACCGCTTTTCTAAACCAGAAAAGGAGGCAATTTGCCTCCTCCTTTCTAGTATGGTTTTCCTTTGATTCAAGTTGTCATTTCGGAATTTTTTACCCCTTCTTATCAAAGCCAACCAGATTCTTTTGCAATGTTGGCTGCCTCTGTTCGATTACCAGCATCTAGTTTCGAAAGAATATTGGTGACATAGTTTCGGACGGTTCCATTTGATAGATAAAGCTGATCCGCGATTTCTTGGTTAGACAAGCCCTGAGCGATTCCCTTTAAAACAGCTATTTCTTGCTCTGTTAACGGATTGGGGTGCGTCATCACCACTTCCATCAATTCAGGCGAATATTCCTTACGTCCTTCAAGAACAGTGTGCAAGGTTTGCATGAGGTCTGCAATGCTTCTTTCTTTTAAGACATAAGCATCCACTCCAGCCTTGACCGCACGTTCAAAATAGCCAGGGCGCTTGAAGGTCGTCACCACAACCACCTTTGTTTCTAACTTTTCTGCTCGTATCCACTCCAAGACTTCGAGGCCTGTCTTAACAGGCATTTCTACGTCAAGAATGGCGATATCTACGGGCTCCTTTTCTAAGAGTTGGATTGCTTCTTGGCCATCCTTGGCTTGTAGGACAGACTCTACATCTGGTTGAAAGGTAAGCAACTGGCACATAGCATCTCGCAACATACTTTGATCTTCTGCAACAAGTAGTTTCATCTTAGTTTCTCTCCTTATAAGGTAGTCGAACCTGAACTTCTGTCGGTTGTTTCCAACTAATTACCTTTACTTCTCCCGAAAATGGAAGAACACGATCTCGAACTGTATGGAGGTCATCCCCCTTTATAGAAGCAAAGCCACAGCCATCATCTCTCACTGTTAGAATGAGTTCTTTCTCTGTCCGTTCTAATTTTAAGTAGGCTTTAGACGCTTTGGCGTGTTTGATGATATTGGTCACTAACTCAAGCAAAATCATGGAGGCTGTTGACTCTAATTCCTGAGTTAAGCTAGCTGTATCTAGTTGATTAGCTATTTCCACCTCAATTCCAGCAATTTCTAACATCTTTTTCACAGTCTCTAGTTCTGATGTCAAAGTTCTAGACTTAAGATTTTCCACAATGGTTCGCACTTCACGCATTGATTCTTTGCTAATTTGCTGTATTTCTCTTAATTCCTTTTCCACCTGTGGATAAGCCTGCATCTGAAAAAGTTGGAGGGCAAGATCCGTCTTCACACTCAACATAGCAAATGTATGGCCTAGACTGTCATGGAGATCCTGACCGATACGATTGCGTTCATTTTCAGCCAAGAAAAGATTAAGCTTAGCATTTTGCTTTATCTTTTCTTCTTTTATGTCCTCCGACAATCGAATTCGATAAAGACCAAAGGTCATTGCATCGGAAAAGATAAAGGTCACCAAGAAAAAGAGTAGCTGCCAGGGACTAACATGATTGACCATATAGATTCCGGTCAGAATGAACGGTTGCAGGACAATAAAACTGACAAAGCGCCAAGAGTGAAAAGAAATCTCATCCAGCTCATAAATAAGGAGATTGGATAAATAGAAGATAAACCAGGTGAAACCCGAACTCAGCCAAACCGATGTATAAAAAATGTAGGCAAGCATGATCCACCAAGCCATCCACAGCACAGTGCGACTCTGACTGGCTAAAACCGAATAGAAGGCAAGTACAAATAGTAGGGTCCATAGCAAGGTTAAAAGCGGGTAATCTCCAACGATGACACCCGCTATAGGAAAGATGATAAACACAATTGAAATATGAAACATATAATGAATGTTTTTAAATTTTTCCAACATAGATTTATTTTACCTCAATCCTTTTTTTCAGCTGGATTACCAGTACACCAAAGAAAACTGTATAGCCTAGCACAACCAAGGCAGAAAGAATATTAAATTCATGGTGTTCCAAATAAGTAGAGACGACCTGCATCAGTTGATAGGTTGGAGTCAGCTTTCCAATAGATTGGAGCCATTCTGGGAAGGAATCCAAGGGGAACCACAGTCCACCTAGAACAGCCAAAGCAATATAGGCAATATTTCCAACAACCGTCATCAGTTGAGCACTGGGTAGCAAGCTCACCAAGACCCCCATGCTGATAAAGACCACGCTTCCGATCAGCAAAATAGCACCAATTACCATCCAGTCAAGCCAAGGCAGCGTCACTCCACGGACAAAATGACCAACTGAAAAGACAACTGTAATTGATAACAAGAAAGTCAGTAGGGTACTGAACAGTTTTGATACATAATATTCTACCATAGATACGGGAGAATGTTGAATCAATTTTTGCCAGTTGTTTGTCTTATCAGACTCGAGTGTGCTTGGGATACTGAAAAAAGCACTTGACATGATACTAAAGAGCGTCATGGCAAAAAGATAGGCTTGAAGAGCAATTTCTGGAATATCTGACCCTGACATCATACCAGAAAAGATAAGGTAAAACACACTTGGAAGTCCGATGGATAGCAAGTAGTAGACTGCTTGCCGTTTCATCAGAATGATTTCCACTTTCATGAGACTTGTCATATTTTTCATCGTCAATCTCCTTTAGTCTTGAGTCGTTTCGAAGATACTGTCTAAGAGAGTTCGATTGCGAACTTCAATTTCTTCGATCATGCAGCCCTGTTCTTGCAAGACTTTCCATACCTGGCTGGCTTCTTTGGTTGTGAAGGAAAGAGCATTTTGCTTGATTTCAAGCCCTTGAATCTGGTCCAAAGTGCTGATAACTTCCTGATAAGTTAGTGGTACCGTAAAATGTTTTTCTTGTTCTTCACCACGCATGGCATAAGGTGTCGTATCCCGGATCAATTCACCCTTGTGGAGGACCAAAATGCGGTCAGCCGTATGTTCTACCTCTTCGATATAGTGAGAAGAGTAGACAATGGTGACACCATTTTTCTTTAACTGATTGACAATTTCCCAAAAATGCTGACGTGTCGAGGTATCCATGGCAGCAGTTGGTTCGTCCAAAAATAGAATTTTCGGACGACCTATTAGTGCCAACACGAAAGAGAACAAACGTTTTTGCCCACCAGACAACTTGCCCGCTAGCTGATTTTTCTGTTTGTCCGAAAATCTCAGCAAGTCATCAATTTCTTGATTGGAGAGACTGTTTGGATAGATTGATTGAAAGAAGGATAAGAGTTCTTTCACTTTCAAGTCTTGAACCACCGTATTTTCTTGAGGTAAGATAGAAATAAGCTGCTTTAATCGAGGATCTGTTGGTGCAAAGCCTTGAATAGCTATCTGACCTGAGCTCACGAACTTGTCGCCCAAGAGGCAATCAATCAAGGTCGTCTTACCTGCTCCGTTAGGTCCGATCAAGGCGACACATTCTCCGTCATTGATTTCAAAAGAGATGTTCCGCAAGATCTCCTTGTCTTTTATTTTCTTACTCAATTTCTCAACTTTAATCACAGTCATGAGATTCTCCTTTCAACCACTTCATTCCCAAAGGGAAAACAACGAAAATCATAAATCCAAAACCCCAAGCACCACGAATGAATTGGCGAAGCAAGGTTTGGTCAAACCAACCAGTAAACATTTCCACTAACCATACCAAGAGTGACAGGCCGATAAAGAAATAGATGATTGCTTTTTTCATTCCTCAAACTCCTTTTTCACATCTCTGACTAATTTCAAACCTTCTCTGACAAGCCAAGACATCATTCCAAAGCCAGCAAAGAGCTCCCAAGGAAAATGATAGAAACCCTCGTCCAATCCTGAAAACATGAGATAGGTCATAACTCCTGCTGCTACTAAACTCACTGCGACAATCATTTTATTTTTCATTTCTTCTTCCTCCATTTCATACTTCAATTATAGTCCTTTGAAGTTAGCGGAGCTAGATGCTTCTGTCACTAGGAAATATGACAAATGTCATAAAAAAGAACCGATTTCTCGGTTCTTAAAAATGATTAGTCTGATTCATCGTTTCGTTTCTTTTTACCTAGCAATCCAAGTGTCATGACACCTGCTAGGGTTGTTAGAATTCCTAGATTTTTCAAACCATCTTCTTGACTTCCTGTATTTGGAAGTTGATTTTTTTCTACAGAGATGTTTTGAGTCAATTGATCTGGTTTCGAATCAGGTACTGAAAGTTCTTTTTTATCAGACGGCTTCACTTGCTCTGGAAGTTCTACTACTGTTGGAGTATAGAATCCTGAAATGATATTTCCATTACGGTCTTTACGGATCACTTTCACACCTTTAGCTTGTCCTACAAAGTCTGCCTCAGGGGTAAAGGTGACGGTGCCATCTGGTGAGATTACATAAGTTCCTTCACCTGGAACGACTTTTTCAGTTGTTCCATCTTCAAAGGTTGGCGGAACTGTCAGATCGACATCACCTGTAAAGTTTGGTTTACCAGTCTGAGTTTGACCTTTAAGACCTTCTGATGTCGCATCACTCACTTGTGTTTGTCCAAGGACAGTTGGTGTGTAGCGAGCAATAACTACATTTCCATACATATCCAAACGTTTCACAACCAATCCTTTAGCTGTACCAACAAAGTCTGGTTCTGGAGTAAAGGTAATCTTACCATCTTTATCAATTGTATAGCTTCCTTCACCCGGAACAACCATAGTCGTGCTACCATCCTCAAAGGTTGGTGGTACAGTCGAATCGATATGTCCTTCAAACACTGGTGTTGCCACTTGAGGTTGGCCTTTTGCTCCTGTAGAAGCCGTATCATGACCAGTAGATGGATCTACAACTGTCGGGCGATAGCTTGCAGTAACTGGGGTACCGTTCTTATCCTTACGGATAATCGTTACACCGGTTCCTTTTCCTACAAAATTAGCTTCTGGAGTGAAGGTGACGATGCCATCTGGTGAGATTGCATAAGTTCCTTCACCTGGAATCACTTTTTCAGTTGATCCATCTTCAAATGTCGCCGCCACAGTTTCATCAATTGGAACAAGCGGATTACCACCTTCAAATGTTGGCGTACCTGTTTGAACAAGACCCTTAATGTTAACTGAAGAAGTATCTTTACCAGTTGGAGTCACCTTAGTAAACTCTGGACTGTAGGTTGCAGTAACCTCTGTACCATTCTTATCTACACGTTTCACTGTGACTGGAGTTGGGTTTCCGACAAACTGTTTGTCTGGAGTGAAAGTTACAGTTCCGTCTGGTGCAATCGTGTAAGTTCCTTGGCCTGGAATATTCTTCTCTTTGCTTCCATCGTCGAAGGTTGGCTCTACTGTTTCATCGATTGGAACCAGTGGGTCACCACCTTGGAAGGTTGGAGTACCTGTTTGTGGAACACCTTGAGGACCTGTGCTGGTTGCACCGGTTCCTGTTGGGGTCACTTCTTTCACTACCGCTTGGTACTTGACAGTAACAGGAGTTCCGTTGGCATCCATACGAGTCAATTCAAGCTCTGGTGTTTCACCCTTGAACTGTTTATCAGGAGTGAAGGTCACCTTACCGTCTGCATCCACTTCGAACTTACCAACATTTGGCACTTCTTTCACAGTTGTACCATTGTCAAATAGTGGAGTTGAATCAGCTGGGAATGGAACTGAGTCATGGCCTGGAGTGAAGGTCACTTTACCTTCTTGGACTTGACCTTGAAGTCCTTCTGTCCTATCACCTGAACCAGTTGGGGTTACTTTCGTAAACTCTGGACTGTAAGTCGCAGTGACGGGGGTGCCGTTCTTATCTACGCGTTTGACTGTGACTGGATCTGGGTTTCCAACAAACTGTTTGTCTGGTGTGAAAGTTACAGCTCCATCTGGTGCAATCGTGTAAGTTCCTTGACCTGGAATAGATTTCTCTTTGCTTACATCTTCGAAGGTTGGTTCAACTGTTTCATCGATTGGAACCAGTGGATCACCACCTTGGAAGGTTGGGGTACCTGTTTGTGGGACACCTTGAGGCCCTGTGCTGGTTGCGTTAGTGCTGGTTGGAACTACTTCTTTTACCACCGCTTGGTAGTTAACGGTAACAGGGGTGCCGTTGGCATCCACACGAGTCAATTCAAGCTCTGGTGTTTCACCCTTGAACTGCTTATCTGGCGTGAAGGTCACCTTGCCGTCTGCGTCCACTTCGAACTTACCAACATTTGGCACTTCCTTCACAGTTGTACCATTGTCAAATAGTGGAGTCGAATCAGCTGGGAATGGAACTAAGTCATGGCCTGGAGTGAAGGTCACTTTACCTTCTTGGACCTGACCTTGCAGACCCTCCGTCTTATCTCCCGTACCAGTTGGAGTCACCTTAGTAAACTCTGGACTGTAAGTCGCAGTAACCGGAGTGCCATTCTTATCCACACGCTTCACTGTAACTGGATCTGGACTACCTACAAACTGCTTGTCTGGAGTGAAGGTTACAGTTCCATCTGGTGCAATCGTGTAAGTTCCTTGACCTGGAATAGATTTCTCTTTGCTGCCATCTGCGAAGGTTGGATCAACTGTTTCATCAATTGGAACCAGTGGGTCGCCACCTTGGAAGGTTGGGGTGCCGGTTTGTGGAACACCCTGAGGACCTGTGCTGGTTGCGTTAGTTCCTGTTGGTGTTACCCTAGTCACTGTTGGGGTATAAGTCGCAGTAACCGGAGTGCCATTCTTATCCACACGCTTCACTGTAACTGGAT